>NZ_LAJY01000651.1 GCF_000963705.1 Elstera litoralis
TCGCAGACTTTATCCGGATGACCTTCGGAAACGGATTCGCTGGTGAACAGATAATCAGACGGACGGGCCACCGGATTCCCCTTTAAACTGCCGTAAATTAAACCAGAACTCTAGGTTCTGGCCGATCTTTCTGTCGTGTCCCGCGCAGAGCGTCAAGCCCCGTTAAGAAAGACGCGAGCGTAAAAGAGCGCCACCGGAGGCCGGGGGCGCTCTTGAGCGGTATGCTTAAAAGCCCGGTTACGAGGCTTCGCTGACCGTGCGCGAGAGGGACTTCGTCAGTTCCAACACGCTTTTGCGGACTTTTTCGTCCTTAATCCGGTCAAAGGCGCGCGCCAGTTCCAGAATTTCCCGCTTGGAGAGATCCTTGCTGTCGAAACCCGGTGTGGCTTCGGACATGCCGGGCACGCGGCCGCCACTGGTTTCGGCATTCATATCGTCGAAGAAGAACGACACCGGCACATCCAGCACGCGCGACAGTTCGAACAGACGGCTTGCGCCGATACGGTTCGCGCCGCGCTCGTACTTCTGAACCTGCTGGAACGTGAGGCCGATAGCCTCGCCCAGTTTTTCCTGGCTCATGCCGAGAAGCGTGCGGCGCAGACGAACGCGGCTGCCGACATGAATATCAATCGGGTTGGGCTTACCGTCGGGCGAACCACGGCTGCCCCGGCGACGCTTCACAACAATGGTGGTCATGATCTCGATCCTTTTTTCCGGCGATAATCGTTTGATTGAGAAGTATCGCCTACGTTTGTAGGCGTCAACCCTACGCTGTACTGGTTAATGAATTACTATAAATTGGCACGAAGGCGTCGAACTACCAGGAGCAGTATCAGAAAAGTCACGACAAGCAGGGTAATGAGATCACCGAAACGCGCAAATGGCGGTGGGTCGAGCGGCAGGGGAAGTGGAATGGTTAAAGCCATTTCTGTGTTCAGAGTCAGACTGTTCCAG
>NZ_LAJY01000652.1 GCF_000963705.1 Elstera litoralis
ATTTCGACGAGCCAGTAGCTAATCAGTAGCTAGATCCGAAACCCGGCCGCTTGCCGTTTTCCGGTCCACCTATAAGTCTCTGATTTTATTTCAGAAAATGGTGGGCGCGACAGGGATTGAACCTGTGACCCCTACGATGTCAACGTAGTGCTCTCCCGCTGAGCTACGCGCCCCCTAATCGGGTCGGCCTATTGGGCCGTTCGGGAGGCGCAGAATAGCTTTTTTCAAAGGGCTTGCAAGCGCAAAATACTCTGCCGTCCGGGGAATTCGAACCAAATCGCGACGATCCCGCCCCGGCCGATAAAGCCGATTGAAGCATATTTAAATATGCATTACTCTTTTAGGTTGTAGGTATCACCCGTGTTGATTTTTAGGGACAGACCGTCCACACCGCTGGGGCTGAGAAAAACTGAGGAATAGCTTGATGCCGCCGTCAAACAATTCCCCTTCTGCTAGGCTTTTCGCCCAGATCAATGCTTATTATTCCGATCTCCCTCATGCTCTCATTGCCCTTCTAAAAGACTTTTCTAAAAATCAGGGTATTCTTGACTGTATTCTAACGCTTAATACTGTTGGAACTTTGGTCATGACGCGGGCCGGGGAGCAATTTACCTGTGATTGGTTAAATGGGCGTCTGCAACCGGCCAATCCGGCTCTCTATGATGCCGAGAGTGAAGACGGGCCACAAAGCGCCATCGATGATGCCGTGCGCGCCGCCCAATGGGTTTCGACGCCGGTGCATTATCTGCGGCGTGACGATCCAATCGCCCCCCGCCGCCCCTTGCGAACCCGCACGGTTCCGATTGTTTATGCGGGGGCTCCCTTTGGCGACTTGCACCTGCATTGGCCAGGAACGCGCGATGAAGAAGCTGCGTTTTTGGCGCTTTCCAGCGAAATCGCCCAGCAGGCCGCCTTTTTTTGCCAAGCGCTATGAAATTCGGGATTGGTTGGAGGGAAAGGGCCGTCGCCCCTATCTTCTGACCGGATTGAGCGCGCCGATCCGCGCGCTGGATCGCTTTCTTGAAAAAGCCGCGCGAAGCCCTCTGCCGGTTCTGCTGAACGGCGAGTTCGGCACCGAAACCGCTGCCGTCGCCACGATGATTCACGGGTTAAGCCCCAACCGCGATGGCCCCTTTGTTCATATTCTCGGGGCCGAACCCCAGGGCGACCCGGCGGATTGGGTGGCGCGGGCGGCGGGCGGGGCGCTGTTCATTAGCGAGATCGAAGCCCTCTCGCCGAGTTTTCAAAGCCAGTTGCTG
>NZ_LAJY01000653.1 GCF_000963705.1 Elstera litoralis
TTTGGCAACGCCGCTCCCGGCCCCGGCAGCTCCGGCCAATACCGCCGCCGCGCCGCAGGCCGCACCCGTCCAGACCAATTCCGCCGATGCGATCATCGAGACGCTGACCGTTATCGCGCCGGAAATGGCTGCTGAAGCCGAAGCACCAGTCGCCAAAACGGAAAGCGCGCCAGCACCGCAGGTCGCCGAGACGGAAACGCAAGCCCAGCAAACCCAAGCGCAGCCCGTCGCGGCGCAAACGGCGGTCGTCGCGCCCGTTGTTACCGAAGGGCAACCGAAGGCCAAAACCGCCGCGACTAAGCCGCAGGCCGATACAATCGCCCCGCAGGATGCCGACACCCTCGCCGGTCTGCCGACGACGGATGCCGCCGCCGCGCCTGCGACCGAGACGGAAACTAAGCAGGATCAAAGCCGCCAGGATCAATCCCCGGCGGAGCGTGGGCGCGAGCGGGCCCAGGAACGCGCCCAAGCGGGCGAACGGCTGGCCGCGCGCTTTGCCGATAGCCAGATCTCGTTGATCCGCGACGAAGCCTCGCTGACCGGCCCGATCCAAACGTTCAAAGCCAGCGTCAAAGCGGTTGCCGCCGAAGCGATCCTAACGGCGACGGCGACGAACAGCCCGTCCGAGGCGCCGAAGACCGCAACCTCGGCCACGGCCACGGCAACCGTGCTGACGAGCGCCGGCGGCACCAGCGATGCGACGCCGACCGCCAAAACGGCCTCGCGCCCGAATGCGCCGGTTTTCCAAACGCCGGTCGTACAGCAAGTGGGCACCCGCCTCGTTGAGACGGCGGCCAATGGCGGCGGTCGCGTCATCATGGATCTGCGCCCCGAACATTTTGGGCCGCGTCACCATCGATGTGGACGTGCGCGACGATGGCCGCGTGACGGCGACGGTTCTGGTCGACAATCCCGAAGCGCTCGAACAGCTCCGCCGCGATGCGGGGCAGTTGGAGCAGGCTTTGCGCGATACCGGCCTTAATCCCGAGCAGAATTCGCTGAATTTCGCCCTGCGCGAACAGGCACAAGAAAATGGCCGATTTGGCCGCGAGGGCCGTCGGGGCCGCGATGCGAATGGGGATCTTTTGGCCGATGCCGAAGCCGAACCGGAAGTCGCCGCCCAAACAAAACAAAGCGTCGTGCCCGGTATGGGCGTGATCGATATCCGAATTTAACCGGACCGCCGGGAATAGAGGAACGAAGCATGGCAACGACCAGCAGCACAACGTCGAATATGTTCAGTGACGTCAGCCAGTTGAATGGCGCGTCGCAACAAACCGTCGACTCCCGCAACTCGGTGGCCTCGACCTACGACAACTTCCTGAAACTGCTGACGACGCAGTTGAAGAACCAAGATCCGCTCGATCCGACCGATTCGAGCGAATTCACCAATCAGCTCGTGCAGTTCAGCCAGGTCGAACAGCAGATCAACTTGAA
>NZ_LAJY01000654.1 GCF_000963705.1 Elstera litoralis
GTGTAAATGTGAATGATTTATTAAATAAAGTGTGTTTTAAAGATTTTTATATTTCAACATATGGAAATTATAAGGATTATTACGTCGATAGGGCTGCTGGACGAAAGGAAAACCTATGTGATTTTATTCAGCCCAACGGCGTACTCGATTCCCTCTTAACCGCTATGGAGACTGGCAATTATGACAAATTCCCCCGTAACCGGAAAAACCTTCCCCCTGACCGACGCCCAGAAGGCCGAGATTGAGCCGTTAAAGGCCGATAAGAATTGGCCGGAGATTTATCGGCGCTTGGAGACTATGGCCCGCGCCAATTCAGCCATTAAGCCTGCGGTACCAAATTGGTACCATCTCGCTACCCAGATCAATCAGGGCGAGGGGCCGCTCGCCAATTATGTCCGATTCAGCATGATGCTCGCCGCCATTCGGAAGGGGCAGACATTAACCCCGATTGCTTTCCAAAAAGCGTCGGATAAATTGGCTCTCGATATTGTCGATAAGGTCCTTGAGAAGGGAATACCCGAAGATAATGCGGAACCCTTGATTGAAGACGTTGTGGGCAGTACGGCGAGTATGTCCCTCGAACCTGAACATTGGGCCGGATCGGCGGCCAATAGTCTGAAGGGAAACTATGGGGAGTGGATGAATCAACTCGTCGCCTGGTACCGGAACTTGCCCTATCTCGATATTGGCACGTTCGAGGGCAAGGTTTTTGAAAAGGATTTTGGGAAATTCGTCGATGCCGCCGCGCGGCAAAATACCGCCGCCGCCTATTCTCAGATTTATAAGCGCCCTCAGGCGCTTGATTTTTATCTGGCGGGCGGGCTTGAGTTTCGGGAGGCGGGGGGCCTGCTGGACGGGGCGGGTTTAATGGTGCCGAGCGATGACGAAACCCAGCTTAGATCGCCCGCCCTGGCCGAACTGTTCGGCGATGGTGATTTTGCCAAGATGCTGGGCACAACCGGCTTTGACGCGCTTTCGCCCGAGCAGAAGACAAAAATGGCAGGCGTATCTGACCGTATTGCGCGACAATCCCCGGATTGGCGCGGCTTTCGGCGTCGAGGTTGCGTCGATTGATCGCTTGCGCTTGGTCAACGACGCGGGGTGCTGACGATCAATGATAAGCTCCTGACCCCGCTGACCCCGGAAGAAGCGGTAAAGCGTCAGCAGATGGCCTCGGTCCGGGCGAATCGCCGGGTGCAACCGCCCGAGCGGGTTAATCCGCCGCCGGTCTTCACGCTGCCGCCGCTGCCGTTCGACCCGGCTCCTACCCCTGTGCCGGAAGCGGGGTGCGCGAGGGGCGGGCGGCGGGGCCGCGCCGGGCGCTGGCCTTCGATTTTCCCGCACCGCCGACGTTTTCAGCTTCCCGCGCTGCCATCAAAAGAACAAATAGGGATCGACCTGACCTTTGCACCGCCGCCAACCTTAGTGGGCGACGCCGACGGGCCGCGCCGCGTGCCGCAGCGGATCGCACCCGGCCCCGCCGCCCGCGCCCGAGGATGCACCGGTGACGCTGAAGCAGCTTCACGAGGCGCAGGATGCGCTGCTGCTCAGCCTGCGCGTCGAAGTCATGAACCGTCCCGCCCCGGAAATCGACGTCTATGCCCTCCAAAAGAAGTTGGCGCGCGTAGATTATCTCGACGCGCTCCAGGGCCGGACGATCCACAGCCGCGCCTAACCGCCGCTCGGCCCTGCCGAGCGATATTTTTCCCGCCAGCCCTTCCGGCTGGCTTTTTTTATGGAGAGATCCTCATGGACAAACTGACGTATAGCCTCGCAAAGCCCGTGCAATTCACCCCGACGCGGCTGATCGAAGACCTCAGCTTTCGCACCGAACTGACGGTGCGCGAGTTGCGGCGGCTGGAAGGGCAAGACAGTAATGTCGGTGCGACCGTTGCCTTAATCAGTATTCTATCCGGCGAACCGGCGGAACTGATCGACGCCCTCGATTCGAAGGATTATTACAAGATTCAGGAGTTTCTGCTCCCTTTCTTGAAGGATTCGCTGGGGGATGGCATGATTTAGCTCGCCCGMTSTGGGCCGTAGACATCCTCGATTATCAATCGCCGCCCGTCATATTCCTCCGGCTCCGAGAAGAACAAGGTACAGGAGAGATCCGTCCGCAGCCGGATCGCGTGCCGGGAAGTAGCGCGAATGGCGTTATCCACATGCACGCCG
>NZ_LAJY01000655.1 GCF_000963705.1 Elstera litoralis
GTCGAACATTTCATTGCCGGTCAGTTCGTCGATGTGACGGGCACCTCGATCGGTAAGGGTTTTGCCGGTGGTATGAAGCGTCACAACTTCGGTGGTCTGCGCGCATCGCACGGTGTGTCCGTGTCGCATCGCTCGCTGGGTTCGACGGGTAACCGTCAGGATCCGGGTAAGACCTTCAAGGGCAAGAAGATGGCCGGTCACATGGGCGATGTCCGCGTGACCACGCAGAATCTGAAAGTGGTTGGCACTGATGCCGAACGCGGTCTCATTCTCGTAAAGGGCGCGGTTCCGGGTTCGGCCGGTGGGTTTGTTTTGGTGCGCGATGCGGTTAAGCGGGCCCAGCCGGAAGGTATCCCCTTCCCGGCCGCGCTCAAGACCGACGCCGCAGCGGAGGCGTAAGCGATGCAAGTCAAAGTCGAAACCCTGTTCACGGGTGAAGCCGGAACAATCGATCTGGCGGATGAAGTTTTCGCGTTGGAGCCCCGCAAGGATATTCTCGCGCGCGTAATTCATTGGCAGCTCGCCAAGCGCCGCAGCGGTAATCATAAGGCCAAAGGCATTTCGGAAATCTCCGGGACGACCAAGAAGCCTTACGCCCAGAAGGGCACGGGTAACGCCCGCCAAGGCTCGCTGCGCTCGCCGCAGTTCCGCGGTGGTGCCGTGATCCACGGTCCGGTCGTGCGCGATCATGGTTATTCGCTGCCGAAGAAGGTGCGTGCCCTCGGGCTGCGCACCGCGCTGTCGGCCAAGCAAGCCCAAGGCAAGCTGATCGTCGTCGATACGCTGCTGGGCGCGGATAAGACCAAGACGGTCGCCGATGCCTTCGCCAAGCGGGGCTGGACTTCGGTCCTGTTCATCGATGGGGCGACGGTTGCCGCCGATTTCGCGCTTGCCGCGCGGAATATCAAGAATGTGGACGTGCTGCCGCACGTCGGTGCCAATGTGTACGACATCATCCGTCGCGATACGCTGGTTCTGACGCGTGCTGCCGTCCAGGAACTGGAGGCTCGCCTGAAATGAGTGAGGCGAAAAAGGGCATCACGCTCAGCCGCGAGCGTGCCTACGACATCATCCTGTCGCCGGTCATTACCGAAAAAGCCACGATGATTACCGACAAGAACTTCGTGACCTTTAAGGTCCTCGGAGACGCTACGAAGCCGGAAATCAAAGCCGCCGTGGAAATGGTGTTCGGTGTAACGGTGAAGGCTGTGAACACGATAACGGTCAAGGGC
>NZ_LAJY01000656.1 GCF_000963705.1 Elstera litoralis
TGMTCGATGTACGAGGCGATTTGATCGTCGGTGAACACATCGCCGCGCTTCAGGAAGTCGCTGTCTTTTGCCAAGCTTTCGAGAGCTTCACGGAGCGAGCCGCAAACCGTGGGAACTTCCTTCAGTTCTTCCGGCGGCAGATCGTACAGGTTCTTATCCATCGCTTGACCCGGATGGATCTTGTTCACGATCCCATCGATACCGGCCATCAGCATGGCCGAGTAAGCGAGGTACGGGTTGGCCAGCGGATCCGGGAAACGCACTTCGACGCGTTTCGCCTTCGGGTTGGACGCGAAGGGGATACGGCAGGAAGCCGAACGGTTGCGCGACGAATAGGCCAGCAGCACGGGGGCTTCATAGCCCGGCACCAAACGCTTGTAGCTGTTGGTGGTCGGGTTGGTGAAAGCGTTGAGGGCCTTGGCGTGCTTAATGATCCCGCCGATGTAGAACAGCGCCATTTCGGACAGATCGGCATAAAGGTTGCCGGCGAACAAAGGCTTGCCGTCTTTCCAGATCGACTGGTGAACGTGCATGCCCGAGCCATTGTCTTGGAAAATCGGCTTCGGCATGAAGGTCGCCGTCTTGCCGTAGGCATGGGCAACGTTTTGCACGCAGTACTTATAGATCTGCATACCATCGGCACATTTCAGCAGCGTGGAGAATTTAATCCCCAGTTCATGCTGAGCCGGGGCGACTTCATGGTGATGCTTTTCGACTTCAACGCCCATGCCCGCGATGGCATCGAGCATTTCGGCGCGCAGATCGGTGCCGCCATCAACCGGGGCGACGGGGAAATAGCCGCCCTTCGGGCCGGGGCGATAGCCCATATTGCCGTTTTCATAAACCTTACCGCTGTTCTGCGGCAGCTCTTCGCTATCGAGGTAATAGAAGCCTTCGGCCTGGCCCTGCTTGAAGCGCACGTCGTCGAACACGAAGAATTCGGCTTCCGGCCCCATGAACACGGTATCGCCGATACCCGACGCGATGATGAAAGCTTCGGCGCGCTTGGCAATCGAGCGCGGATCGCGGCTATAGGCCTGGCCAGTCGAGGGTTCGAGCACATCGCAGAACAGAATAAGCTGCGGCTGGGCCGAGAACGGGTCCATAACGGCGGTCGACAGGTCCGGCTTCAGCAGCATGTCCGATTCGTTGATGGCTTTCCAACCGGCAATCGACGAGCCGTCGAACATGATGCCTTCGTTCAGCAGGTCTTCATCGACCGTAACGATGTGCTGTGCCGTGTGGTGCCATTTGCCGCGCGGATCGGTAAAGCGGAAGTCGACGTACTTCACGCCATTTTCCTGGATCAACGACAGTACGGTTTTCGCGTCGGACATGTGTAATCTTCCCGTTTCGGATGGAT
>NZ_LAJY01000657.1 GCF_000963705.1 Elstera litoralis
GCCCATACCGCCATTGATCGAGTCATTGCCGGTTCCGCCCGAGATGTGATCCCGTCCATCACCGCCTAAAATCGTATCATTACCGCCAAGGCCTTGAATATTATCGCCATCATTACCTTCTCCGGGGTCTTTGAAGCGCCGATCAATATAATCCGCGCCTTCGGAACCTTCAGAAACTTGAGCCATAATCATCTCCTTGATGCTGTGCTGATTGGATGAAGTACAGGCCTGCTGTCGCTTTATACAGGGCGTGTTTACAGACAATTAACAACCTAAGGGCGCTTTAATAAAAATTTAAACGTTTAAATTGTAAATATTTTGTCGAATATTCTATTTTATTTCCACCCAAAAGAGACCGCACAAACGAAAACCGGCGCGAGAGCGCGCCGGTTTCAAGCAGGGCCTTCGAGAGGCAAGAGGAAGAGTAAACCCCGCCTAGCGGAAGAAATCGTCGATTTCGTTCTGGCTGACCGCCGCGCCGGGTAGTTGCGGGCCGTTGAGCAGATCGGCTTCGTCGCTGGCTCCGGCGCGTTCCTCTTCGGCGGCCCCGGCGGTCATCTGGCCGATTTCGCTCGCGCCCCAAATGCGGATCATATTTTCGATGCGCGTTTCGATATAGGTCAGCATGCGCACGATTTTGCGAATGCGCTGGCCGGTAATATCCTGGAAGTTGCACGATTCGTAAATCGTCACGACTTCGTTATTGATCTCGTCGATTTTGGCGGCGCGGGCGATGGGATCGTCGATCTCGGCCAGCGCGCCGGATAGCGCGCTAATATTTTCCGCCGCCGTCATAATATTATTGGTGGCGTCTTCGGTCTGCTTGACGACCGCATCCAACTCGAAATTGGCCGACTGAAAATTGCCGCCATCGGTTTGCACCGAAATCAGCGCAATTTCGCGTTTGGTGTTCAGAATATGTTTCGAGAGATCTTCCAGTTCGCGGGCCAAGTGTTTGGCTTCCTCGAACTTCTTCTCATTGATCGTCAGCGCGGCAACTTTGAGCGTGTCGCGGAATTCCGAAAATTCCTTATGCAGCCCTGTCCCAATTTGAAGCAAGGAGCGAAGGATATCTTCGTTCGTAATCGTCCGGCTCATTCTCTCTGCCTCTATCGGCGTTCTGCCGCTG
>NZ_LAJY01000658.1 GCF_000963705.1 Elstera litoralis
TCCCGCAACTCGGTGGCCTCGACCTACGACAACTTCCTGAAACTGCTGACGACGCAGTTGAAGAACCAAGATCCGCTCGATCCGACCGATTCGAGCGAATTCACCAATCAGCTCGTGCAGTTCAGCCAGGTCGAACAGCAGATCAACTTGAACGCCAAGTTCGATAAGCTGCTCACCTCCAATCAAGCGGCGCAGGTGCTGCAAGCCTCCAGCTATATCGGCAAGAATGTCGAAGCCGAAGGCGATGTTCTGACGGTCGAATCGCCGGCCAGCATTACCTATTGGATGACCAAAGACGCCGCGACGGTTACCGCCGTTCTGAAGGATGCGGACGGCAATACCGTGCGCACCCTCACGCCGGACGGCAAGTCGGGCAGCCATACCGTCGCTTGGGATGGCCGTAAGGACGACGGAACCCTGCTGCCGGTCGGCACCTATAATTTGATTATGAGCGCGGTCGATTCCACGGGTGCCTCGGTCGGCATTGACCTTCCGACCAGCAAGATCACCCTGACGGAAACGCCGAAGCCGCGCTTCGGTTATACCTTCGCCGACGCAGTTAATCGTGCCGAAGCGCGCATCTTCGATGATGCCGGGGCCTTGGTGCGCGTGCTGAAGATCGACTCGACCGCAGGCCGCAAGTCGGTGGTCTGGGATGGACGCGACGAAAAGAACGCCCCCGTTACGCCGGGATCGTACAGCGTTGCGATTTATGCCTATGACGCCAACGACAAACTCATCACCGACGAGAAGAGCAATCCGATCGACGCGAAGCTGACCACGGTGAACCGCGTGAAGGACATCGGCAGCACCGAAAATGGTGTTCAGCTTCAGGTCGGTCAGGACGCTTACATCAATCTCGACAAAATCGTGGCCGTTCGCGGCTAATCCACAGAAATCTATCGAAGCATTCGAG
>NZ_LAJY01000659.1 GCF_000963705.1 Elstera litoralis
GAAGTGATACGATTAGAGGGTTGGCGTTTTCGAATAAAGATTACGTGATCGAGTATAGTACGTTATCAGAAAATGATATTGGTGTTGATTTAAGTAAGTATGATTTTGTAAAGCGATTAACCGAGGATAGCAGCCTGTCGTGGGCGGTTGGTATGCCCATCGCGCGGCGGTCGTTTTCCGCGTCGGACGGGGCGGTTGTCCAATCGTCTTTTATCCCCTTTGCTTATGCTGATCGCGATTTACGCGGTCGGTTACGGTCGGTAACGGTCGCTCTTCTGAATATTGACGCGCTCCAACTGCAATATGCGGCGCTTCTTCAGGATTATCAGGCCGAGATTCGCATTTTGCGATTCGATGGCACACCCCTGATTGTCACCCGCAATGAAGAGGCAGACACGGCACGCGGTACGGATATCACCGTTCCTATATTTAAGGAGTTTTTGCCGGATCGGGAGCGGGGGACCTTTCAGACCGGCGGCAAGAATGGCAGCGCAGCCTCGATCGTTAGCTTTCGCGTTACCCGCCGATGGCCTGTCGTTGTGGTCGTGGGGCTCGACAAGCAGGCAGCGCTGGAGACTTGGCGCCAGGAAAGCCTTTTGGTTGGGGCGGCGAGCGCGCTATTCCTCGCCTTGATGGGTTTGGCCATTCTTGTGACGGGGCGACAGCTTAGGGTTGTGCGTCAGCAAACCGATGCCTTGCGCCGGGCGCGTGAACTGGCCGACGGGGCCAATCAGGCAAAATCGGCCTTTCTTGCCCAAATGAGCCATGAAATCCGCACCCCGATGAATGGCATCATCGGAATGGCGGGCCTGCTTGGCGATACGCTTCTATCGCTCGATCAGCGCCGATCCATCCAAATCATTCAAAACTCGGCCGAATCCCTGATGCGGCTTATCAATGATATTTTAGATTTCTCGCGCCTTGAGGCTGGGAAAATAACCCTCGAAAATGCGTCCTTCGATCTCGTCGAAACCATCGATTCGATTATCGCTCTCGTGGAAACGGACGCCCGCGCGAAAGGGGTTCCGATCCACGTCGACATCGCGGCGGACATCGATCCCTGGCGCGTGGGGGACGAGGGGCGCTTGCGGCAAATTCTGCTGAACCTGATGGGGAACGCGGTAAAGTTTACCAGCGAGGGCCGCATCACTCTAAACGTCACCCTAGCGGCACCCAATTGGTTGACCTTTGAGGTGATCGATACCGGGGTTGGTATCCCGTCCGAGGCGTTGGGTCGGCTGTTCCAGCAGTTCGAACAGGGGGAGGCGACCACCCATCGGCGCTATGGGGGCTCGGGGCTTGGGCTTGCGATCTCGCGGCGGCTGGTTACGGCGCTGGAGGGGCGAATTAGTGTTGAGAGCGTCTATGGCAAAGGCAGCCGCTTTAGCGTCAAACTGCCCTTGGCCGTATCGCAGGAGCCGCGCCCCGCGCCCCTCGAAACGCCGGTGTCGACCGCCCCCGTTCGCGCGCTGCGAATACTAATTGCCGATGATAATCTTACCAATCAACGGGTTCTGAGGGGGCAGTTAGAAAAACTCGGGCATAGTTGCGAAACCGTGTTTGACGGGATCGATGCGGTGAGCGCCGTTCAGGAAAGGCCCTTCGACCTCGTTCTGATGGATATTCAGATGCCGGAAATGGATGGCGTGACGGCGACCCAGCATATTCGGAAATTAGGGGGGGCGCTGGCGCAGATTCCGATATACGCCGTAACCGCCAATGCTTTTCCGGGTGATATGGAGAAATATCTCCAGGCCGGTATGAACGCGGTGCTCGCAAAACCGATTCAACTCAA
>NZ_LAJY01000066.1 GCF_000963705.1 Elstera litoralis
ATTTATCTGGATATCCAGAAGGAGCATCTAGCCGTCTCGCCCTTCGTGGTGATGTTCCAGCAAATCGAAGTGGCCGCCCATCCGGCCAATGTGAAGGGCTTCATCATTGGCCCGTCCTTCGACGTGAACCTGTACTCCCAGATCACGAAGTAGGCTGTTTACGCGGGTTTGGCGCTGTCCTGCCCCCCCCCCTTTTTTGGGGGGTGGGGTAGCCGCCATTGTCGGATGGAATTTTAGACCGAATGTCTTCCCTTTCCCTATCCTCAGGGTCGCTGCGCCGGGGTGGTGCGGCGGTGCTGAGGTTATTGCTCGCCATTGTGCTGACCCTGCTCGGGCTGCTGGTGGTGACGTTCTTCATCGGTCGGGTGATGCCGATCGATCCGGTTTTGGCCGTCGTCGGCGACCGGGCGACCGAGGAAGTCTATCAAGCCGCCTATAAAGCGATGGGACTCGATCAATCGCTGATCGCGCAGTTCTGGATTTACGTGAAAAACGCCGTGCAGGGCGATTTTGGCCGGTCGGTGCTCACCTCGCGCCCGATTGCCGAAGATGTGGCGCGCTATTTCCCGGCAACCTTGGAGCTTGCCACCTTCGGCACCTTGATCGGCGTCTGCTTTGGCGTGCCTTTGGGCATTCAAGCGGCGGTGCATCAGGCAAATGGATCGATCAAGTGGTTCGATTCATTGGCCTAATGGGCTATTCGGCACCGATCTTTTGGCTCGGGTTGATGGGGCTTTTGATTTTTTACGCCCAGCTCGATTGGGTGAGTGGACCGGGGCGGCTCGATGTGGCCTACGACGATCTCGTTGACCCCGTGACCGGCGTCTTGATGCTCGATGCGGCCCTGGCTGGGGAGTGGGAGGTGTTTTGGAACGCTTTCAGCCATCTCGTCCTGCCGAGCGCCCTGCTGGGGTATAAGTCGGTAGCTTTTATTAGCCGGATGACCCGCAGTTTCATGGTGGAGCAACTGCGCCAGGAATATATCACGACGGCGCGGGTGAAGGGGTTGTCCGAACGGCGCGTCGTCTGGCGGCATGCTTTGGGCAATATTGCCGTGCCGCTGATTACGGTGATTGCGCTCTCCTATGCCGATCTTTTGGAAGGCTCGGTTTTGACCGAAACCGTCTTCGCCTGGCCAGGGCTCGGCTCCTATATCACCGCCTCCTTGCTGAATGCCGATATGAACGCGGTTTTGGGTGGCACGCTGATTATCGGCGTCACCTTTATCGGCATTAACCTGTTCTGCGATGCGCTGTACCGTCTTGCCGACCCGAGGGCGAAATAATGGCGACCGAAGCCCAAAGTTTGCGCGCCTGGCTGCTGAGTTCCGACCCCAAAAGCCGCCGCCAAGCCCATTTCGGCCAGGCCTATCGGCGTTG
The DNA here is from genome assembly GCF_000963705.1 of Elstera litoralis. Classification (GTDB taxonomy): domain Bacteria; phylum Pseudomonadota; class Alphaproteobacteria; order Elsterales; family Elsteraceae; genus Elstera; species Elstera litoralis. The sequence continues at coordinate 1,380 of NZ_LAJY01000066.1, forward strand.
GCTGGCCTTGCAGCATAATCCGCTTGCTCTCATGGGGTTTGCGATTGTTGTCAGCTTAATCGTTATCGCCGCCCTTGCGCCGTGGATTGCCCCTTATTCGCCCGTGCTGCAAGACTTGGATAACCGCTTGCTGCCGCCGAGCGCGGCGCATTGGATGGGCACCGACGATCTTGGCCGCGATATTCTCTCGCGCATTCTGTGGGGCGCGCGGATTACGCTCACCGTTGTCGCGTTGGTGGCGATCATTGTCGCCCCAGTTGGGCTGGCGGTTGGGGTGCTGGCGGGCTATTTCGGCGGGTGGGTCGATGCCGCGCTGATGCGGATCACGGACATTTTTATGGCGTTTCCGCGCCTCATTCTAGCGCTGGCCTTCGTTGCCGCGCTGGGGCCGGGGATCGAGAATGCGGTGATTGCCATTGCGATTACCTCCTGGCCCCCCTATGCGCGGATGGCCCGCGCCGAAACGCTCACCGTGCGCCAGTCCGACTTTATCGCGGCGGCGCGGCTGTTGGGGGCCTCGCCCCTGCGCATTCTGCTGGGGCATATCGTGCCGTTGTGCCTCTCGTCGCTGATCGTCCGTGTGACCTTGGATATGGCGGGGATCATTCTCACGGCGGCGGGGCTCGGCTTCCTCGGTTTGGGCGCGCAGCCGCCCTCGCCGGAGTGGGGCGCGATGATCTCCGCCGGGCGGCGCTTTATTCTCGATCAATGGTGGGTGGCGGCGATGCCGGGCCTGGCCATTCTGATCGTCAGCCTTGGCTTCAATCTTTTGGGCGACGGGTTGCGCGACGTGTTCGACCCGAAGCAGAAATAAGGGGCCGGTGATGACCCAAAACCCCCTGCTTGAGGTGGAAGACCTGCGCGTGCGCTTCGATACCGCCGATGGCATCTTCGAAGCCGTGCGCGGCGTGAGTTTTTCGATGGGCCGGGAGAAACTCGGCATCGTCGGCGAATCGGGGTCCGGCAAATCCCTCACCGGGCGTTCGATTCTGCGGCTCATTCCGGCGGCGCGCGAGGTTGTGGCGCGCAAGCTGGTCTTCGATGGGATCGACCTGCAAGGGGCGGACGAGAAGCAGCTTCGGCAGATTCGCGGCAAGCGCATCAGCCTCGTCATGCAAGACCCGAAATATTCGCTGAACCCAGTGATGACCATTGGTCGGCAGATCGAAGAGGCCTTGCTGACCCATCAGCGCCTCAGCCGGGCTGAAGCGCGCGCCAAGGCTCTTGCCATGCTGGAGGCGGTAAAAATCCGCGACCCGGAGCGCGTCTACCGCGCCTATCCGCACGAGATTTCCGGCGGCATGGGCCAGCGCGTCATGATCGCCATGATGCTCATCCCCGACCCCGACCTGATGATCGCCGACGAGCCGACCAGCGCGCTCGACGTGACGGTGCAGCTTCAGGTGCTGGCGATTCTCGACGATCTCGTCACCCAGCGCGGCATGGGGCTGATTTTCATTAGCCACGATCTCAATCTGGTGGCCTCCTTCTGCGACCGGGTGCTGGTGATGTACGGCGGGCGGATTGTGGAGCAGTTGGCCGCGAAAGACCTGATGAACGCCAAACACCCCTATACCCAAGGGCTGCTGAGCGCGCTGCCGCGTCTCGATGGTGCACCCGTCGATCTGCCGACCCTTAACCGTGACCCGGCCTGGATGGGGGAGACGCTGGCATGAGCCGCCCGATGATTGAGGTCGCGGACCTCACCATCACCTTCCGCACGGGCGCGCGGGAGGTGCAGGCGGTGAAATCCATCTCCTTTGCCGTGGCGGAAGGCGATTGCTTCGGCATCGTCGGCGAATCCGGCTCGGGGAAATCGACCGTGCTGCGCGCCCTCTCAGGCCTCAACCCCGATTGGACCGGCGATGTGGTGATCGATGGGGAAGCCCAGGGCCGCAAGCGCTCGAAGAGCTTCCATAAGAAGCTGCAAATGGTCTTCCAAGACCCCTACGGCTCGCTGCACCCGCGCCATACCATCGACCGGGTGCTGGACGAAGCGCTGACCGTGCATGGGCTCGGCGACCGCGACGCGCGGATCGAACAGGCGTTGCGCGATGTAGGCCTGCCGCAATCCTTCCGCTTCCGCTATCCGCACCAGCTTTCCGGCGGCCAGCGCCAGCGCGTCGCCATTGCGCGCGCGCTTATTCTGGAGCCGCGTATTCTGTTGCTGGATGAGCCGACCAGCGCGCTCGACGTATCGGTGCAGGCGGAAATCCTCAATTTGCTGCGGCGCTTGCGGGCGGAAAAGGGCCTTACCTATCTGCTCGTCACCCATAATCTCGCCGTGCTCAGCAATATGTGCGACGCGGTGGCGGTGATGCGCCACGGCGAGATTGTCGAGACTGCGCGATGGACTTGATCCGCAGCGGCACGGCGCGCCACGCCTATACGCGCCAATTGCTGACCGCCAGCCGGGGCTACGACCGCGCGGCGGTCGATCTGCTTAACTTATAATCGGCAGATCATTCTGAACCCAGGTGCGGAAGGCATCGCGCAGGAAGCGGATGACCACTTCCACGCGCTTGGTGCGCCGCATGTCGTGGTGATAGACCAGCACGACGGGCAGCGAGGGGCGCTGCCAGCCGGGCGGATCGATCAGCGGAATCAGCGTTGGCAGATTCTTATGGATATAGCCGGACATGAGCGAAATCCCCAGCCCGGAATTGGTGGCCTCCACCAGCGCCGCTGACGAATTGGTGCGGTAGGCAACGTGCTGGGGGTGCCGCGCCAACTCGCTCCAAGGTTTCCACGGACCGTCGCTCGGGTAATGATCGTGGACGATAATGCGGTGCTGATTGATGATCTCATCCCAGGTTGTCGGCGTTCCGGCCCGGTTGAGATACTCGCGCGAGGCATAGAAGCGGAACGGCATATGGCCCAGCGTTTCATTATGGCTGTTGGGTTCTTGCACCTCATCGCCCAGGCGCAGAATAATATCGGCCTCCAGCCGCTCTAGGCTGGGATCGGACTCCGAGCAGCGCACGTCGATCATCAAGCCGGGGTGGGCCGCCGTCAGATCGGGCAGGCGCGGCGTGATCCAATAAACACCAAAGCCATCGGTAGTGCCGACACGAACGGCACCAGTTAAACGCGTGTTTCCCCCGGCAATTTGACGGCGGAGGTCAAACATGATCGCCTCTACCCGCTCGGCTTGATAAATCAAAGCTTGGCCTTCGCGGGTGGGAACAACCCCTTGGGCCGTTCGGCTAAAGAGCCGACTGCGAAGGCGGTCTTCCAGAATCTGAATGCGGCGGCTTACGGTACTTTGATGGGTGTTCAAAGTACTTGCGGCGCGTGAGAAGCTGCCCGTTCGGCTTACGGCAAGAAAATAACGGAGGTCGTTCCAGTCAATTTCGCCGATCAGCGTGGGGTCGACTACAATCGCATTCGAATCGGAGGAGGGCGTCATTATAGGCTCC
>NZ_LAJY01000660.1 GCF_000963705.1 Elstera litoralis
CGACAGGCTTTGGTTAGGGCTTCGAGAGAGAGGGATTTGATCGTGACCCGTATGAAGATTGCGGCTTATGCAGCCGGGATGGTGGCCAGCCTGATGAGCGCAACGGCGCTGGCGCAGGATTTTACCCCCGCTATCGTGTTCGATATGGGCGGTAAGTTCGATAAAAGCTTCAATGAAGCGGCCTATACCGGCGCAGAACGGTTTAAGAAAGAAACCGGCACCGCCTACCGCGAATTCGAAGTCACCAACGAAAACCAGCGCGAACAGGCGCTGACCAACCTCGCCCGACGCGGCGTGGCCGTGATTGTTTCGGTCGGTTTCGCCCAGCAGGCCGCCGTCGAAAAAAGTTGCGCCGCAATATCCGAACGTGAAGTTCGTCATCATCGATTCGGTGGTGAATGCGCCCAACGCCCAGTCGATCATCTTCAAGGAAGAAGAAGGCTCGTTCCTGGTCGGCGCGCTGGCGGCGCTCGCCTCCAAGACCGGCAAGGTCGGCTTTGTCGGCGGCATGGATATTCCGCTGATCCGCGCTTTCGGCTGCGGCTATGCGCAAGGCGCGAAATATATCAATCCGAAGGCCGATTACGTCGCCAATATGACCGGCACGACGCCGTCGGCGTGGCGTGACCCAGCCAAGGGCTCGGAGCTCGCGATTTCGCAGTTCGACCGGGGCGTCGATGTCATCTTCGCAGCGGCAGGCGGCACCGGCATCGGCGTGATGCAGGCGGCCAAAGATAAGGGCAAGCTCGCCGTTGGCGTCGATAGCAATCAGAATCACGTTCAGCCCGGCACCGTGCTGACCTCCATGCTGAAGCGCGTCGATAACGCCGTCTATAATACCTTCAGCGATGCCAAGAAGGGCGCCTGGAAGGCTGGCACCATTTCGCTCGGCCTGAAGGAAGACGGCGTGGATTGGGCGCTGGACGATAACAACCGCAAGCTTATTACCGCCGATATGGAAAAGAAGATCAAAGAAATTCGCGCCGACATCATCGGCGGGAAGATCAAAGTGATCGATTACCGCGCCAACAACAATTCCTGCCCG
>NZ_LAJY01000661.1 GCF_000963705.1 Elstera litoralis
TTCTTCGCCGGAATTGTTTGGTTTGCCCGTAACACATTCGACGGTACTTGGGGCCTCCTAACAAAAGGCTAACGATGGATTCAAAGCGAGGTAATTTGCCGGTCGGTATCAATCGCTCGATATGTGTCAGCATTGCGTCTCGAACGCGCTTGGTAAGTCAGGAGTCGAGACATATTAAGTTATGCAGAATGGCGAAAACCTTAAGGTTTCTCCTGAAGAGGGAGGAGTCCTGAACGGGAGGGACCTACCAGGGTAATTTCAGAAGACTTGTAATAAAAATAATAAAAAAAATAAAAAAATTGGAATATAAATCCATTTATAGCTGGCAGAAATTCCATAAAATTTGGATGTGCGGCATTGTGTCGCGCATAGGGGCATGCAAAAATGGATGAGGCCGCCGCGCCAAGATCCGGCGGGGTTCCTTTCATAAAGAGAGAGGAACCCCGCGCTCGGGACAGGCTCTACCGTTGGAGTTCGGCGTAAAGGCGCAAGCTTTCGGTGGAAAGGCGCTGCGCGCCCTCTACGGCTTCCAGGATACGGCGAAGACTGCCGTCGATATCGCTCACCGCGCCAGCGGTGCCCTGCATATTGGCCGAGATATCGCGGGTCACGGCGGTTTGCTCCTCAATCGCGCCCGCAACGCCGGTGACGCGGCTTTGGACTTCGGTCATGGCGGTGCCGATCTGCGCGAGCGTATCGGAAACGCCCGAGGAGATTTCTTGAACCCCGGCGATTTCGCGCGAAATCGTCTCGGTAGCCTGGGCCACCTGTTGCGCCAGATTCTTCACTTCGCTGGCGACGACGGCAAAGCCTTTCCCGGCATCGCCTGCGCGGGCGGCCTCAATGGTGGCATTCAGGGCCAAGAGATTGATATTGGCGGCAATATCCTGAATAAACTTGATGACGCTCGACATGGAATCGGCCGCCGAGGCGAGGCGGCTTGCGGTTTCCCCGGCTTGGTTGACGTGATCCATCGCGGCATCGGCAGAGGTTTTTGAGCGCACCATATTGCTGGAAACTTCGCCAATCGAGGCGGCGAGTTCTTCCGCGCTGGCGGCTACGGTTTGAACGCCCGCCGAGGTTTGCGTCGCCGCGCCGGCAACGCGGCTGGTCTGCTCGGTAATGCTGCCGATGGCGCGGACGATCTGGGCGAGGTTAGTATCGATCCGGCTGCCCACCGCCGCCGCCTTTTGCTGCTGGAGAACCTGCTCGGTCACATCGGTTGCATATTTCACCACTTTGAACGGGCGGCCTTGCGCGTCCAGAATCGGGTTATAGGTTGCCCGGATCCAAACCGCCCGGCCGCCTTTGGCGAGGCGCTTATATTCCGCCGACAGAAATTCGCCCCGGCTGAGCTTGGTCCAAAAACTCTGATAGTCGGACGATTTGGCATACTCGGGCTCGATGAGACGCTGGTGATGCTGGCCTTGTAACTCCTCCAGGCGATATCCGAAGATGCTGAGAAAATTGGCATTGGCGGCCAGAATCTTCCCCTCAAGGGAAAATTCGATCACCGCCTGGGACCGCCCGATGGCATCGATTTGCCCGCTATAATCGGCGGCCTGCTGCTTCTGGGCGGTGATATCGGTGGCGATTTTGACGAGTTTAACCAGCTTACCAGTACGATTGCGCACGGGATTATAACTTGCCTGCAACCAGACTTCACGGCCACCTTTGCCGAGGCGCATATATTCGGCTTGTTGAAAAATTCCATTCCGAAGGTTTTTCCAGAATTCAGCATACTCATTGCTTTTAGTGTAATGAGAGGGCACGAAAATATTGTGGTGCTTTCCCTTAATCTCCTCAAGCCGATACCCGAGGGTCTTTAGAAAATTCGCATTGGCGGTTAAAATTGTACCGTCTAAATCAAACTCGATCAGGGCTTGAGACTGATGGAAC
>NZ_LAJY01000662.1 GCF_000963705.1 Elstera litoralis
TTCTGTGGTGTATCTATTTTTAAACCGCAGATTCAGGTAAATGCGGACGCGGTTTATAAAATCCTTTTCGCATTGCTCGCTGTGTTGCCAGATATGATAAAGCTCATACATGCAGTTCGGCGACCGTAAATAAGAGTCGCTCATAAAAATGAAGATGCGCTGGCCTTGGCTCAAGGATTTCATGTAGGTTTTAATTTTTTCGCCGTATTTTATATTCTCCGTATCTCTTAAGATTTTGATTTTTTTTTCTTTCGCTTCGTCCAAAAATTTTTTCAACATTCGCCCGCTCCGTCTCTGGAACTTTCGTCAAATCCTTCCAGCAATAAGAAACATAGAGTTTGTAGTCACTCATCGGTTCTTTTTCTGGACCTGTCGTCAATTCATTCTGGCCGGGCGCAGAGAGTTTATCATCGTTCATCGGTTCTTCGGCGAAGGTCGGCTTGAAGGTTTCCTCCGCATCCGGCCGGAGCGGCGGGGCGTCGTGGGGGGTGGCGTCTTTCACACCGAAAGTGTGGTTAATCTCCTCAATCCACCCGCGCAACAGGCGAAAAAGCCACCCGTCCGGATCGTTTTTAACCTCAAGAGTTAGGCACCCCGCCCAGGGGGTTGCGGTAGTATGGCCGTCGCGCTTACCGGGGATTTGCCGTATGCAGGCCCGGCTATGGGTTTTTTTCTCGTAGACAAACAGTCCATCGCGCCAATAGCGCCCGTGCATTTGGGCTTCCTCGCCGATCCGGCAGATCAGGGCGCGCATGATGCCGCGATGGAGCAGATTGTAATCATAGGTTATTGCGGTCAACTGGCCGGGGAAACTGTCCCAGGATGCGCCGAGTTCGCCATCGAAGGCCGATTGTTCCGGCAGCAGGTCGGGGGCGAGGTAGATCGTTTCCGCCCCGGTGCCCTGATACACAAAACAAATCCCGCAGGTTTTCATGAAGGAGAGGAATAAGCGCTGTTCGTCCGGGCTAAAGCCTTCCGCATCCCATACCAGGTCGCTGAGGTCGGCGAGGGTAAAGCGCCCATATTGTGCCCTAAGGCGCTCATAAACCTTTTTCCGGTCAAACAGGGTATAGATCGCACCAAGCGCCCAAGCCTGATCGATAATGATCCGGTCTTGGTAAATGTGCGGATCATAGAAAATCACCCCGCAGCGGTGCAAATAGGTGCGTAAGGTTTCGGGTGTGCCGTTAACGCCATGCTG
>NZ_LAJY01000663.1 GCF_000963705.1 Elstera litoralis
GCAGCCATCAATATCTCCCCTACGCCGCCGCCTTTTCCTCCGGCTCATCGTCCAGGATCGAGCGGATAAAACGTCTGCACCGCGCCATCCAGTGCCGAGCCATCGCGGGCGACCACTTGGGCGTTGCCGTGGACGCGCACCGCCGACTGGCCGGTTTCACCCGCCGCATCGATCACTTGGCCGACGGTGCGGACGACATCGCTCGTGGTTTCGGCGGCGACGAGGGAGTTGTGGGCGATTTCGGCGGTCGCCGTTTCCTGATGCTGCACGGCGGTGGCAATCGTGCCGCTGATTGAGGTGAGTTCGCTGATCGTGCTGTTGATCGTGTGCATGGCGCGCACGGTTTCCGCCGTTGCGGATTGAATGGCGTTGATCTGCTGGGTGATATCTTCGGTGGCGCGCGCCGTTTGGGCCGCGAGGTTTTTCACTTCGCCCGCAACCACGGCAAAGCCTTTCCCGGCATCCCCCGCCCGCGCGGCTTCGATGGTGGCGTTGAGTGCCAACAGGTTCGTCTGTGCCGCAATCGATTGGATAAGTTGCACGACCTCGCCGATGCGGTGGGCGGCTTCCGCCAGCACCTGCACCGTGCCGCTGGTTTCTTCCGCCGCCGCCGCGCCCTTATGGGCGATTTCGGTGGAATGGGTGACGCGTTCGGCGATATCGGCGATGGAGCCGCGCAGCTTATCGGTGGCTTGGGCGACGTTTTTGACATTGGCGGAGGCCTGGCGCACGGCATCGGCCACCGAAACCGCCTGACTATTGGTTTGATCGGCGAGCGCCGCCATCGAGCCCGCCGAGGTTTCAAGATCGACCGAGGCTTGCCGCAGGCCCGTAAGCACGCCGCGCACCAGCCCTTCGAAGGATTCGGCGATTTGCAGGCGGCGGGCGCGCGCCTTTTCTTCCATCGCGTCCAGATACGCGGTGGTCATCACGTCCAAATCGAGCATGGCGAGGCGATTGACCGCCGTCACCGCGTCGGTCAGCGCCTCACGCCGCCAGCGGAAATGCGCCGTAAGCACTTCGATGATGCGGTTCACCACGAAGACTTTGCCGCCCATAAACCAGCGCGGCTCCCACTTAATCTTCGCGAACATATGCCCCAGGGCACAGGCTTTTTTGAAATAGGCCGCGTCGAAATTGGCCTGAAGCTGCGCGACCCAACTATCGACCGCGCCTTTTTTGATCTGCTGTGCCGTTTCGGGATTGGCCCCAAAGGTGGCTTTGCCCGCCGGGACGCTGAGAATTTTCTGAAAATAATCTTCGATAATGCCCTCAAGATGGGGCTGAACAATCGGGAGGAGGCTGCGCAACGTCGCGCAGGTTTTGGCGTCGATCCCGAGAAAGCGGAACCGCAAATCCTGCGCCTCACCGGCGAGCATCGGGGTTGCGGTTTGGGCAAGGGGGGGAGAATCGCGCATAAAGCCTCCAAGCGACATACTTGCGGACATTATCCGCTAAATTGCCGCTAAAAATCAAACGAATAGCGTGAATACAATGGTATATTTTCTCGGAAATGGATGTAAAAGGGGCATCAAGCCCCTTCACTCAGAGTTTTCGTTATGTGTTTTCGCGCCGTATCATAGGCATGATCGTAAACACCAATATCTTCGACAAAATAGTCGAAATAACTTCTCTGAACAGCAATCTCAATGGGCTCTAACTGAACCTGATTATAGCCATTGTCCTTTAACTTACCTTCTTTAATCCAAGCATTGACCATTTCAATCGAATGAATTTGCTGGCCGTAGGCGGCGTTGAACCAAAG
>NZ_LAJY01000664.1 GCF_000963705.1 Elstera litoralis
TATTTATGCAGCCGCATTTCCTGCGCCATCGGCTTATCCGGCCAGCGGATATGGACGCCATCGGGCGGCAACTCGAAATCGGTGGGGATAATCGGCAGGGCGCGCAGCGGATCGACATAGACCGAGGCGGAGCTATCGACCGATTCGGCAATCGTCTTCATACCGATCCACAGGCCGGAATAGCGGCTCATCGCCCAGCCCAGCATACCGTAATCGAGAATTTCCTGAACGCCCGCCGGGTTCAGCACCGGAATCGAGGCGTCCATAAAGGCATATTCGGACTGATGCGGCAGGGTGGAGGATTTGCAGGTGTGATCGTCCCCCGCCAGCACCAGCACGCCACCGTGTTTGGCGGTTCCGGCATTATTGGCGTGTTTGAACACGTCGCCCGAGCGGTCCACCCCCGGCCCCTTGCCGTACCAGATGGCAAAAACGCCATCGACCGTAGCATCGGGGAAGAGGTTCACCTGCTGCGAGCCCCACACGGCCGTCGCCGCCAGGTCTTCGTTCAGCCCCGGTTGAAAGCTAATGTCGCTTTTCTTCAGAAACTTCCGCGCATCCCACAGCGCCTTATCGAACCCACCCAAGGGCGAGCCGCGATAGCCGGAGATAAAGCCGCCGGTATTGAGCCCCGCTGCCCGGTCGCGCGCGCGCTGCATCATCGGCAGGCGCACCAGGCTTGCGTGCCGGTGAGGTAAATTCGGCCTTCAAGGGCGGTATATTTATCGTCCAAGCTGACGGACAAAAGCGCCTCTGCGCTCGATTGTGCCGGGAGTCCCATCGTCTGCTTCCCTTCCTCTGTATGTCCTAGCGCGCGGCTTGGGTTTTTTTATTTCTTTCAACTCTAGGCACGCCTGGGCAGCAGGACAATCGGCTGTTTGAGGGGGTCATAAAAAAGCAACGAAGCATCGCGTTGGCAGCGCTTCCCATGCACATTCGGCAGTTCAGGCCAGTGATTTTGTC
>NZ_LAJY01000665.1 GCF_000963705.1 Elstera litoralis
AGGCTTTGCATTCAATTTTTTTAAGGCATGGACTTGCAAAAAGATTGCAACAGCGCTCAAGGGGCTCTATACATTGCGCAGTATCAAGCGACATGGAATTGCTAACAATGTCGGATAGCAGCACTTCACGAGACCTTACTACGCTGACCACAAACGTGGTTGCGGCCTACTTGTCCAATAACTCCGTGCCTGTCGGAGATTTGCCGGGTCTTATCCGTCAAGTCTACGGCGCACTAACGAATTTGGGCACTCCTGTCGAAGTGGTTCCGGAGAAGCCGGTTCCAGCAGTGCCGGTAAAGAAATCGGTCACACCCGATTACATTATCTGTCTTGAAGACGGCAAAAAACTGAAGATGCTGAAGCGTCATCTGAAAACGGCCTTCAACATGACGCCGGAACAGTATCGGGAACGTTGGGATCTCCCCAGTGATTACCCGATGGTGGCTCCGAACTATGCAACGCAGCGGAGCTCGCTCGCCAAGCAAATTGGTTTGGGCACGCGGTCGCGGCGTGGTTTGGGCAAATAAGCTCAGGCGATTGCCAATTATACCGGCGGCGGGGGGAGAAATCCCTCCGCCGTTGTGCTTATAAGGGTTTGTTTTCGACGGCCCTTTCGGGTCGATGGGCTCCGATTCAATCGGTGCCCATAAGGTACGTGCGTGCGCCCGGCCTTTTCGAGTATAAGAAGGCGACTGAGGAGGGCTTTCCGTGCCACAGGAGACACTCTCGCGCCTCGAGCGCTTGTGCATCGATAAAGGGCTGAAGATGACCGAACAGCGGCGCATCATCGCCCGCGTTTTTGTCTGACGCGTCGGATCATCCCGACGTGGAAATGCTGTACCGCCGCGCGACCAGCCTCGACCCCCGCATTTCCATCGCCACGGTGTACCGCACCGTGCGCCTGCTGGAAGAGGCGAGCATTCTGGAGCGCCATGATTTTGGCGACGGGCGTGCCCGCTATGAAGAGCTTCCGGAAGAGCATCACGATCATTTGATCGATGTCGATTCCGGGGCCGTCATCGAGTTTCAAAATAGCGACATTGAAGAGTTGCAGCGCAAAATCGCTGAAACCTTGGGGTATCGGCTGGTCGATCACCGGCTCGAACTTTATGGGGTTCGGCTCGATAAGCCGGAACCGGGGAAAGGTACTTGATCCATATGGGACACGAGGTTGATC
>NZ_LAJY01000666.1 GCF_000963705.1 Elstera litoralis
CGCCGCCCGCGTGTCGCCATTCTCGCGACGGGTGATGAGGTTCGACGGCCCGGCGATCCGCTCGCGCCGGGGCAGATCGTCAGTTCCAATAGTTATGCGCTGGCCGCGCTTATTCGCAGCTTCGGTGGCGCGCCGATATTGCTGCCTGTCGCGCCGGATACGCTCGGCGGGCTGGCCGAGGCGGCGAAGAATGCCCAAGGCTGCGATCTGCTGCTGACCACCGGCGGCGCCTCGGTCGGCGATCATGATCTGGTGCAGCAGGGGCTTGGCGCGGTTGGCCTGTCGGTCGATTTCTGGAAACTCGCGCTGCGCCCCGGCAAACCGCTGATCTTCGGCACATTTGGCGATCGGCCCTTCCTGGGGCTGCCCGGCAACCCGGTTTCGACGATCGTCTGCGCACTGCTGTTCCTCAAACCCAGTATCGAGCGCCTGCTGGGGTTGCCGCGTCAGGCGTTGCCCAGCGTGCACCTGCCGCTCGGCGTGCCCCTGCCCGCCAACGATGGGCGACAGGATTATCTGCGCGCCCGGCGGGTCGCGGGGCACATCACGCCACTGCCCATTCAGGATAGCGCGATGATGAATGTTCTCGCGGACGCCGATGGATTGCTGGTACGCCCGCCCTTTGACCCCGCAAAAGCGGCAGGAGACTTGGTTTCGGTAATTTTGTTCCCGGCGGGTTCTCTTCCTGCTTGACGCGGGCCTGCGAATGAACATAGAACGGAACGAGACTCAACCGGAAAGGAGCGGCGGGCCATGCTCACCCCCAAACAGCACGAGCTTTTGCTCTATGTTCATCGGCGTTTGGCGGAAACCGGCGTGTCGCCCTCCTTCGATGAAATGCGCGAAGCGCTCGATCTGCGCTCCAAATCCGGGATTCATCGGCTGATTACCGGGCTTGAGGAGCGCGGCTTCATCCGCCGCTTGCCGCACCGGGCGCGGGCGCTGGAAATTCTGCGCCTGCCGGAAGCCGCCGCCAATCCGCAACCCGTCGCGCCGGTTGCCAGCCCGGACGCAGCTATGCCCGTGCCTTGATGCGCAGCCCGGTCGCGACCGCCTTCATGGCGCGCGCGGCGGCCAATCACACCAGTCTACCGCTCTATGGCCGCATCGCCGCCGGTCTGCCGATTGAGGCGACGCGCGATACGGCGATGATCGATATTCCCAACCATCTCGTCGGCAAGGGCGACCATTACGCCCTGGAAGTGGCCGGGGATTCGATGGTTGAAGCAGGGATTCTGGACGGCGATATCACCATCATTCACCGCTGCGATACTGCCGAAAACGGCGCGATTATCGTCGCCCTCGTGGACGATCAGGAAGTCACGCTCAAGCGGCTGCGGCGCAAGGGCGCGTCGATTGCCCTGGAGCCTGCCAATAAAGCCTATGAAACCCGCATTTTCGGCCCGGATCGCGTGCGCATTCAAGGCAAACTTGTCGGGCTGCTGCGGCGCTACTGAGCCGGGGGTACGCGGCGGACAGGGGCAGGCGGCATCCAGCGCCGCCCGGTCTGGCGCGTGGCGGTAAACTGCGGCTTGCCGTCGATCAAATCGATGCGCAAGGGGGATTGTCGCTGAAGATAAGGCCGCGACTCGCGCCAAACCGGGGCTGAGCAAGGCGTGCGAATCGGCGCGCTGGCGATAATCCCCCAAGCCTCGCGGCAATCCTGGGCCAGGGCCGCCGGATGACGGGTAAGGGCCAGCGGCCCCCGCGCGGTCGGAAAACGGCAGCCCCAGGGATCGCAGGTAGCAAGACTGCCCACGCCGCCCATCGCAACGAGGCGACGCGCGGCCAACGCTTCCCCCAGTACCCGTGCCGGGAGTGCGCTGGGCGTTGAGCCGAAAATCTCCACCACCCCATCGGCGCGGGGGACCGCAATTGTGCCGCCCTGCCCGCCGACCAGCAAAAACGGCGGCGGCGTGACGGCAGCAAGGCCAAGGGCCACCCCCAAGGGGGCGAGAGCCGCCCAGCGCAGCGCGCCGGTCCAAAGGCAGGCCCAGAGCCCGGCAACAACGATCAGCAGCAGTACGGTTTCGGAAAAAGCGGGCACCGGGATCGACGCGCCGGGCAGCCCGGCGACTGCCTCCGCCAGGGCCAATCAAGCCATCGATCCCCCATCCCCGCGAGGCCCCAGCCCCAGGCATCGAGGCCGAACGGCAGCAGCAGAAACCCGAGTACGACCCCCGGCATAATCACGAGCCCGGTCAAGGGAATCGCCAGCAGGTTGGCGACGATTCCATACAGGGCAATCGTGTGAAAATGAAAGGCCGTGAAGGGGGCCGTCGCCACGGTCGCCACCAGCGACGTGAGCAGTGCCGAGCCGACCGCGATCACCGGCCCCAGAATGCCACCATAGGCCGCGCGCAACCGCGATAACCAGGGGCCGATAATTTCATAGCCCGAAATCAGCGCGATCACCGCCGCAAACGACATTTGAAAGCCGGGGTTCAGCAGCGCCTCCGGCGAGCCCAGCAGCACCAACACGGCAGCGACCGCCACTGTGCGCAGGGTCAGCGGCGTGCGGTCGAGCAGAATGGCGAGCAGCACGACGCCGGTCATAATCACCGAGCGCTGAACGGGCACGTCCCACCCGGCCAGCACGCCATAGAGCAGAACCAGCGCCGCCGTCGGCCAAACCGCGAGCTTCTTGGTATCGACGCGCAGGGCAATCGCCGGAACCAGGGCCAGCCCGCGCCGGGTGAACACCATCGCCAGCGCCGCCACCAGCCCAATATGGAGCCCGCTGATCGACAGAATATGCGTCAACCCGCTGTCGCGCATGGCGAGGCGTACCGGCCCCTCAATCCCGCTTTGATCGCCGACCGCAAGCGCAATGGCGATTTCCCCCGCCACTCCGGGGACGTGCTGGCGAATGCGCTCCGCCAGCGCCGCCCGCCCAGCGGTCAGAAACGGCACGTCTCCGCCCGCCTGAACCTCCAGCGCATAAATGGTGCCGTGCCCAAACAATGCCTTGGAAAAACTGCGCCAGTCGTGAATCGAACCCGCCCGGGGCCAGGGGCGGCGGCACCGGCGTTAGCACCGCCTGCACCCGAACCCGCGCGCCGACCGGGGGAGCCTCGCCCGCGCGCAGCGTGAGCCGCACGCGCCCGTCACCGACCTCCGGCACGGCAGCTCCATCGCGCATCAGCCCGTCAACGTGAGGCGAAGGCCGGTTTCGGTTCGCCCGACCGCCACAACCTCCGCCCCATACCATTGGACGGTGAGCGGCCAACTCAAGCCAACCGGCGCGGTCAGCAGGCTATGTACCTGTGCAGCCGCAAAACCGCAGGCGACGAAACCGACGGCGCGCAGGCTGAGAATGATCCAGGTTGCCGCCCGACGGGTCAGCAGCAGCGCCACGCCCCCCGCCAGCGGCAAAAAAAGCAACCCGAGCGGCGGATCGCGCGGCAGACCGAAGAAAACCCCGATGCCAAGCCCCAAGCACCCCGGCACCCACAGGCCGAACCGATCCGCCTGCGCCGCCCAAAGCCCCTGCAAAGCCTGACGAATCCCGATCCACTGGGCGAGCCAATGCCCCCACATCAGTTGGATCGGTGCCGTCCGCATCGCAGGCCATCCTCCGGAAAAAAACCGGTAAAAATCACAGGGATATTACACGAAAACCGCCGATCCCCGCCCATCATTCCAGTTTTAGCAATCCTGTCC
Source organism: Elstera litoralis (assembly GCF_000963705.1). Lineage (GTDB taxonomy): Bacteria > Pseudomonadota > Alphaproteobacteria > Elsterales > Elsteraceae > Elstera > Elstera litoralis. The sequence continues at coordinate 3,664 of NZ_LAJY01000666.1, forward strand.
AGACCGGATGACGCCGATAATCGGGTTTCGTTGTGCCGCGCAACATGCTAGACCGTTGGCACTTATTCCTTGTGGTTATGGATTCTGCATGAGCATCGTTACACGCTTTGCCCCCTCGCCCACCGGCTTTCTCCACATCGGCGGCGGACGCACGGCGTTGTTCAACTGGCTCTACGCCCGGCATTTGGGCGGCAAATTCCTCCTGCGCATCGAAGATACCGACCGTCAGCGCTCAACCCCGGAAGCGGTCGAGGCGATTATGAAGGGCCTCAAATGGCTGGGGCTCGATTGGGATGGCGAGGTGGTGTTCCAATTCGCCCGCGCCGGACGGCACGCCGAGGTCGCCAATCAGCTTCTCGCCCAGGGCCGTGCCTATCGCTGCTATGCGACGACCGAAGAGCTGGAGGCGATGCGCGAAGCCCAACGCGCCGCAGGCCAGCCGGTGCGCTACGATGGTCGCTGGCGCGACCGCGACCCCAGCGAGGCCCCGGCGAATACGCCCTTCGTCATTCGCCTAAAAGCGCCGCAAACTGGCGAAACCACCGTGAACGATCAGGTTCAGGGGGCCGTGACCGTCGCCAATGCCCAGCTTGACGATATGGTGCTGCTGCGCGCCGATGGTACGCCCACCTATATGCTGTCGGTCGTCGTTGACGATCACGATATGGATATCACCCACGTCATTCGCGGCGACGATCATCTAACCAATACGTTTCGGCAGGTGCAGCTTTATCGGGCGATGGATTGGGAGGTTCCGACCTTCGCCCATATTCCGCTGATTCATGGACCGGACGGGGCGAAACTCTCCAAGCGTCACGGCGCGCTGGGCGTTGAAGCCTATGAGGCGATGGGCTATCTGCCCGAAGCGATGCGGAATTATCTGCTGCGCCTCGGCTGGGGGCATGGCGACGAAGAGGTGATTAGCACCGAGCGCGCTATTAACCTGTTCGACATTACCGCTGTCGGCCGCGCGCCGTCGCGCTTCGATTTCGTCAAGCTCGCCAACGTTAACGGCCATTACATGAAGGAAGCGACGCCAGCGCATCTGCTGCCCGCCGTAACCCCCCTCGTGACCGAAAGGCTGGGCCGCGCGCTGACGGACGCCGAAAGCGCGCTGCTGCTGCGCGCCCTTCCCGGCCTGCAACCGCGCGCCAAAACCCTCGTGGAACTGGCGGAAGGCGCGCTGTTCTACTTCAAAGCTCGCCCCTTGGTTCTCGATGCCAAAGCCGCCGCGATGATGGAAAAATACCGAGACCTCGTGTCGCAGGCGCGCACTGCCCTTGAAACGCAAAGCGACTGGACGGCTGCCGCATTGGAAGCCACAATCCGGGCGCTCGCCGAACAGGCTTCTGCCAAACTGGGCGATTTCGCGCAACCTTTGCGCGCCGCCCTCACCGGCAGCACAGTATCGCCGCCGATTTTCGACGTGCTCGAAATTTTGGGGCGCGACGAAGCCTGCGGACGGATCGCCGATGCGCTCGCTGCGCCCGCAGCAGCCTAACGGCGTTAAGGCCTAGGACCCTGGGGGAGGGTCGATGACGAACGGGTACCGCTTCGATCGGTTACGGTAGAAAAGGTCCAAAATATAAAGGGGATGAGAGATGAGTAACACACCTAAGAAAACGGTGACGATTACTGACAATGCTACGGGTAAAACGGCTGAATTCCCGGTTCTTCCCGGCACGCTCGGGCCAGAAGTTATTGATATCCGCGCTCTCTACCCCCAACTCGGCTATTTCACCTACGATCCGGGCTTTATGGCCACGGGTTCGTGTGAAAGCACCATCACCTATATCGATGGGGATGAAGGCGTTCTGCTGCATCGCGGCTATAAGATCGCCGAACTTGCCGAACAGAGCGACTTTCTGGAAGTTTGCTACCTGCTGCTGAATGGCGAATTGCCCAAGGCCGACGAAAAGCAGGAATTCGATCACGCCATCACCTA
>NZ_LAJY01000667.1 GCF_000963705.1 Elstera litoralis
TGATTTGACGCGATCCCACCGGCTCCATCGTAAGGGTTATCATCGATATAAAGATACCGTAAATTATAGGCATTAATATTAATTGTTAAATCTGATGATGTGCCGTTACTGCTATAGCCCGTCCGTAACTCATGAGCAATCGCCGATTCATACATCGTACGCCCACCGACCGAACCAAGATTAGTGTCATTGCGGGGAAGCGCCGATGCCAACGTATTGGAGATGGAGTAGCTAACGTTAACGTTAACTTGGATATTGGCATTTCCGGCCAAAGCGCTGCCCCATATACTGAAGGCAGCATTGATATCGGCCAGCACCGCATCGCGGGCTGAGCCGAGATAGTTCCTGGTATCCGAGAGGGTGATGGAAGCCGAAATTGCCATAGGGTTTATCTCAATCTTTAACGATCTGCTGCTGCTGCATCTTGGCTAAAAACGAGCTGGGATCAAGTTAAATCATAAATTTTGAGTTAACATTTCACCTCATACGGGTGTATTATGGGCGCATCAATGCAAACTAAGTTAAAAGGGAGATATGGAGCATGAAGTTATTTGACTATTATCGCTCTTCTGCCGCTTATCGAGTCAGAATAGGCTTGAATTTGAAAGGTTTGAGCCCGGAAAGACACTTCACACACCTCCGTCTTGGCGAACAGAAAGGTGAAAATTACCTAAAAATAAATCCGCAAGGATTGGTTCCAACCCTAGAAACAGATGGGACTTATTTAACACAATCCTTAGCCATCCTAGAATATCTTGACGAGATCGAGTCTGATCCGCCGCTCCTACCCGCAACGCCGCTGGCCCGGGCACGGGTACGCAGCCTCGCGCAGCTCATCGCCTGCGACATTCACCCGCTCAATAATCTGCGCGTTCTGCACTATCTCAAGGGGCCGATGGGGCAAAGTCAGGCGACGGTCGATCAATGGGTCGCCCATTGGATTGAGCAGGGGTTCGCCGCGCTCGAAACGCGCTTGGCGCGGGAGCCCGAAACCGGGCGTTGGTGCCACGGCGATTCCCCCGGTCTGGCTGACTGCGTTCTGGTCCCTCAACTTTATAACGCCCGCCGCTTCAATGTGGCGCTCGACCCTTATCCGACACTGCTGCGGCTTGAGGCGGAAGCGGCGGCCCATCCGGCCTTTGTGGCGGCGCATCCGGCCCAGCAGCCCGACGCCGAAGCCTAGGTGTTTAGTCCCTCGCCGCCCGGTGCGTTTGACGCGCCAAGCGCCTCGCCGGGCGCATCCGCGCCCTTGGCCGCCGCCTCAATGGCGGCTTTTAGAGCCGCACCAGATTAAAGGCGCGCGGCTCTAAAAAAAAAAAAAAAAAAAGAACCGCCCCAGTACTGGGGCGGCTCCGTTTTAACGCGTTGGGAGGTGGAATTAA
>NZ_LAJY01000668.1 GCF_000963705.1 Elstera litoralis
ATTGAAGCCTTGGCCAATTATTTGACCAAACGAAATCCAGGACGTGTATCGTTTGCAGGGCGTGAAGATCAACGATAAGCATATCGAAGTGATCGTCAGGCAAATGCTGCAAAAGATCGAAATCGACGAGGTTGGCGATAGCACCTACCTCGTTGGCGAACAGGTCGGTAAGCTGGAATATGAGGCTGAAAACCGCAAGCTGGTGGCCAAAGGCGAACGCCCGGCCCACGGCAAGCCGGTGCTTCAGGGCATCACCAAGGCGTCGTTGCAGACGGATTCCTTCATCTCGGCGGCGTCCTTCCAGGAAACCACCCGCGTGCTGACCGAAGCCGCCGTGTCGGGCAAAACCGATACGCTGAACGGTCTGAAGGAAAACGTCATCGTCGGTCGCCTCATCCCGGCGGGGACGGGCTCTATCGTGGCGGAATTCCGTCGCGTGGCCGCCGAGCGCGACAAACTCGTGCTGGCTGCCGAAGCCCCCAACGAGGCGCTGACGGACGAACGCGAAAGCGCGTAAGCGCGGACGGTAGAACTGAATGAGCAAACCCCGGTAGCGCCTGCTACCGGGGTTTTCTTATGGGGCAGGCCGGGGCTCGTCACCGCTCCCGCCATCGGCGAGAATCGACGTGAAGTTGGTGCGGCAGGTCGCTTCGGGCGCCCTCAACCCATAGGCAGGTGCCCATCCCGCCGGATCGATGCGCGAGAAGATCCCCGTTTTCACCCCCGCCAGCACCTGCGCGCCGATCCATTGCGTCGGCGGAAACCAGCAGGGGAGGGCACAGAGCGGGTAGCGCAGCCAGGGCAGGACGCGCGAGTCCGACTGGAAAAACGGCGTCAGCGCCCGGCTGGCCGCTTGGTAGAAGCGCTGGTGCCGGTGGCGGGCTTTCCGGTAACGGGTCAGG
>NZ_LAJY01000669.1 GCF_000963705.1 Elstera litoralis
TTCCTCGATATTCTCTTAAAATCCTACTGCGGCAAAATGACAGTTTTCCGAGACGAAGTCGTATGACGCTCCGTCATATTATTGTAAATTGTCTTAAAATGAAGCGCTTGATAGAAGGGGCTTTAAGCTCGCATCGGTCGCCGAGGGGCTCCCTTTTTGGGGAACACTCTTAGAGTTTATCGGGCCGTGCCGATGCCCCGTTTGACGATCAGGAAGAACGACCATGTCGGTGCTTTCCCCCGTAGCCGCCGCGCCCACTGCCGAACCGCAACCCCTACCGCGCCCCGAGCGGTTGCTGATCGTCGAGGATGATGGGTTCAGCCAGCAGTTGATCGAACTCTACCTGCGCCGGGCCGGGTTTCACGATCTGACCAGCGCGGGCGATGGGCGCGTGGCGCTCGATCTTGCTAAGGCTGAGCGCTTCGATTTGGTGCTGCTCGACCTCAATCTGCCGCGCGTCAGCGGCGTTGAGGTGCTGCGCCGCCTGAAGCGCGACGGCTTGCTGATTGACACGCCAGTGATCGTCATTTCGTCCATGACCAATATGGACGAAATCGTTCAATGTCTGGATTTAGGGGCCGAAGGCTATCTGCCGAAGCCGTTCAATGTGCGCCTTCTCGACGAACGGGTCAGCGCCTGCCTGGAAATGCGCCGCCTGAAGCGCCTCGCCGTCGATCAAATCGACCAGCGGCAGACCGACACGCGGGCGGTGAAAGCGCTGCACGGGCTGTTGCACGCCGACCCGGCGACGCTCGATCCGCAGCTATCGGGCGCGACGGCGTCGATTTTCATTCATCCGGCGGCCCATGTCGGCGGCGATATTTCGCTGCTGCATCGCCACGCCGATGGGACGGTTTGGGCGGCGCTCGGCACCGTCGGTGCCAGCGGGTCGGCAGCGGCGCTGACGGCGGCCTATGCTCTGCTGCATCTCCGCACGCTAATCGAGCGCGGCGATGCCGGTCCGGCGGCGGCGCTAACGGCGCTCAATCAACGCTTAAGCCAAGGGGCTGAGGGGTGGGACTGCCCGCCGGTCGCCCTCAGCCTGCTGGCGCTAACGCCGCGACGGGGGCCTTTCGCCTCGCCAGTGCCGGTGCCCTGATCCGCTGTTGGTCGATCCCCGCGCGCTGGTCGCTCTTGCCGTCGATCGGGGCGTACGCTCGCCCGCCGCGCCGACGCGC
>NZ_LAJY01000067.1 GCF_000963705.1 Elstera litoralis
GCCGACAGCAAGATCGGCGATGCCGTATCCTATACCCTGAACCAGTGGGAATACCTGACGCGCTATACAGAAGACGGCAGAATGCCCATCGACAACAATCTCCTCGAACGTGACATCCGCGTCTTCGCAACCGGCAGAAAATCCTGGTTGTTCAGCGACACCATGGACGGAGCCAAGGCAAGCGCCACCGTCTACAGCCTCATGCTGACCTGCCGCGCCGCGCGCGTCGAGCCCTTGGCCTATTTACGCCACGTCCTCACCGAATTGCCAAAGCGCGCAACAGAGGCCGACATAACCGACCTGCTGCCCTTCAACTTCGCCAAAACCACAACCGCCTGAGCCCATACAACAGGCCGAAAGCGACCCTGCTCAAAGGGGCCGCGTCAACGCGCATAGAAATGAGCGCTTACCAAATGAAACCGTCATTGGAATTCCATTGTATGTAGAGTTTCTTTTTACTAAAACCTGTTGCACTGCAACAGAAAGCCCGTCGTCCATGCCGGAAGCCTTTTATCGACTGAAAGCATTTTTAAGCGAACGCGGTACGGCGTTTCGGCTGACCGAACACGCGCCCGAAGGCCGGACCGATCTCGCCAGCGCTTTGCGCGGGCACGCGCTGGCTGATTCCGCCAAGTCGATGGTGGTTCAGGTCCGCACGCCGGGGCAGGCCGACCGCTATTTTTTGGCCGTCGTCCCCGGTCATCGCCGCGTCGATTTCAAGCGCATCGAACAGATCACCGGCGGCAAAAAAGCCTCCCTCGCCCCCGCCCAATTGGCGGGCGAATTGACCGGCTGCGTCATGGGGGCCGTGCCGCCCTTCTCCTTCCATCCCGATCTGACGCCACTGGTGGACCCGGATTTATTCGACCGCGCCCAGGTAGTGTTCAACGCCGCCCGGCTGGAGTGTTCGATCTGGCTTGCCGGGTCGGATTTTGCGGCCCTCGCCAAGCCTCACGCCGCCGCCATTGCCGAGGCGGAACTGGTGCCTGCCTAAAAAAAGCCGGGGCAGTTTCCCGCCCCGGCTTTGCACTCTCCGTATCGACGCCGTGTTACGCCGCGTGGTGCCCACCTTCGCAATGGTGGGCACTTCTAGAGTAAGACAGCCGCCTGTCAAATGTAAGACTGGTGAGCTTCAACATTATGAGAAATCAATTTTTACAATAAGAGCCGCACTATTCCAATCAACTCGATGATCATTATACCATACGTCCCCATTCGTAATTTTTTTATCTAATCGAGAGATACGAGATGGTTCGCACTTCAGACATGATGAAAAATTTTCAAACACATGATTCACCGCCATATCAATATTCTGGTGGTTCCTCATATCACTATGATGTGTAACAAAAGCCCCCCAATAAGCTGATTTAATTTTTCCAGGGTGTTTTTTCCTAAAACGCAAAAAAATATCATTTATCTTAATTGCATCTCGCATCATTTCTCCGGAAGATCTCTTTAGCTCTATTATGTATAGCGGCTCTTGTTCGTCATCAGTTATAATTATATCCGCCCTTCTTTTACCCCATAATTTCTGATGGAGAAAATAATTTAAATTTGCCTCAGGATGAACAAGTAATTTCTTTGCCTTAACAGCTTTATAACATGACTCAGCAACATAGGTTTGCATAATATTTTCTACAGGAGCATCACTTAACCAATACTCGCCTCCGGACCAATTATAATAACTTTCATTTGCCTTTCGAATGCCCTCGAAAATAGATTTGGCTATAAAATCCATTTAAAACCCTCCAATAAAATATCCTTTTAGGAGAATGCCGAAAAAATCGACAACCGAAAAGACGTATCTAATTTTAGAGTGAAAAAAGAGTCGACTCTCAGTAAGAGCCGACTCTTCCCAAAGGGCTTACGCCGCGTGGTGCCCGCCCTCAAGATAAAGCGCCCGCACTTCCGGGTTCGAGAGCAACTCCTGCCCGCTGCCCTGCAAGCGGATTTCGCCGTTTTGCAGCACATAGGCGCGGTGCGCCACTTTCAGCGCGTGGAAGGCATTCTGCTCGACCAGCAGGATTGTCGTGCCGTTTTCGCGGTTCAGATCCTGAATGGTTTTGAAGATTTGCTTCACGATCAGCGGCGCGAGCCCCAGGGAGGGTTCGTCCAGCATCAGCAAGCGCGGGCGGCTCATCAGCGCGCGGCAGATGGCGAGCATCTGCTGCTCCCCGCCCGAAAGCGTGCCGGCGCGCTGCGCCTGCCGCTTTTCGAGAATGGGGAACATGCCGAACATGCGGTCGAGATCGCTCTTGTAATGGGCGGGGTCGCCCAGCGTCGCGCCCATTTGTAGGTTTTCGAGCACGGTCATGCGCGAGAAAAATCCGCCGCCCTTCCGGCACCTGCTGCACGCCCTGGCGGACGATGGTGGTAATCGGGGCGCGGGTAATCTCCTTGCCCTCGAAAATCACCTTGCCCCGCGTCGCGCGCGGATTGCCGCAAATGGTCATCAGCAGCGTCGATTTACCCGCGCCATTCGCCCCGATGAGGGTGACGATTTCGCCCTGTTCCACCGTCACATCTACGCCTTTGAGGGCTTGGATATGGCCGTAATAGGTATGGATCCCTTGAAGTTCCAGCATCGGCATCGGCGTCACCCGTGAGTTGCGAGATCGGCGGCGATCTCGGGTGGCAGTTCGGCGTCTTCGTCTTCGCCCAAATAGGCTTTGATGACGATGGGGTCATTGCGGATTTCGTCGGGCGTGCCCGCCGCGATGCGCTTACCGTGATCCAGCACGTAGATCCGGTCCGAGACTTTCATGACCACGCTCATATCGTGCTCGATCAGCAGAATGCCGATCTTCTCTTCATCGCGGATGCGGAACAGCAGCGTGTTGAGTTCGAGCGATTCGGTCGGGTTCAGGCCCGCCGCTGGCTCGTCGAGACACAGCATGCGCGGGCCAACGCACATGGCGCGGGCGATTTCCACTCGGCGCTGCGCCCCATAGGGCAGATTCCCGGCTTCTTCATCGGCCCGGTGGGTAAGACCGATCAGGTCCAGCCAATATTTGGCCTTTTCCACCGCCAGCTTCTCGGCCTTGGCGTAGCACCAAGGTTGAACAGCCCGAGGAAAGTATAGCCCGAGGCTTTCATCAGCGAATTATGCTGGGCGACAATCAGGTTTTCCAGCACCGTCATCTTCGGGAAGAGGCGGATGTTCTGGAACGTCCGCACTACGCCCGCCACCTGCGCAACCTTGTGATTGTCGAGCTTCTGAAGCTGGAGGGTCTTGTCTGGGTGGAAGAAGCTCAGATTGCCTTCGGTCGGCTTGTAAAAGCCGGTCAGGCAGTTGAACAATGTGGTTTTCCCGGCCCCGTTCGGGCCGATGATTGCGGTGATTTGCCCCTTACCCGCCACCAGCGACAGACTGTCGATAGCGACGAGGCCGCCGAAGCGCATGGTCAGACCGTCAACCTGAAGCAACGGATCCTTGACGGCGCTGTCATCATATTTGGTCATGGATCAGGCTCCCTTTTCCGGGTTCAGCCGCAGCGTGGGTTCGCGGTGGGAAACAACCCCCTTCGGACGCCACACCATGATAAGGATCATCGCGGCCCCGAACAGCAGCATGCGGCTCTGTTCGAAATCGCGCGTCACTTCCGGCAACAACACCAGGAAGAGCGCCGCAAACACCACGCCGATCTGACTGCCCATTCCGCCCAAAACCACAATGGCAAGAATGGTGGCGCTTTCCATGAAGGTAAAGCTTTCCGGGTTGATGAAGCCCTGCTTGGCGGCAAAGAAGCTGCCCGCGAACCCGCCCAACATCGCGCCGATGGCAAAGGCCGTGAGCTTGGTGTTGGTCGGGTTCATGCCCAAGGATTTACAGGCGATTTCATCTTCGCGCAGGGCTTCCCAGGCGCGACCGATGGGCAGTTTGCGCAAGCGATTAACCATCCAGTTCGTCATCAGCGCGAGCGCGAGAATGACGAAATAGGTGAAAATGATCTGGTGCGTGCGCTCATATTCAAGCCCAAACAGCGTATGGAACGCGCCTTCGCGATTACCAAAGGGGGCAATGCCGAAGAAGTCCATACGCGGGATCGAGGCGATGCCGTTCGGCCCGCCCGAGAGCGAGCCCCAGTTGAGCAGCACGACGCGGATGATTTCCCCAAACCCCAGCGTCACGATGGCGAGGTAATCGCCGCGTAGGCGCAAGGTCGGCGCACCAAGTAGAACCCCAAAGGCCGCCGCGAACAGCCCCGCGAGCGGCAGGCAGACCCAGAAATCCAGCCCGAAGTTCAGCGACAACAGCGCGTAGCTGTAAGCCCCGACCGCGTAGAAGGCCACATAGCCAAGGTCGAGCAGACCGGCGAGACCCACGACGATATTGAGGCCCCACCCGAGCATCACGTAAATCAACACGTTGATGCCGCGATCCAACCAGGAGCGGTCGGAAAACGGCAAGAACGGCAGCGCAAGGGCGAAGCCAAGCAACGCCCAGCGAATCACAGTGGCGATTTGCCGTTGCCGGGTCAGCGCTTCTGCCGACGGCTCTTTATTCGCCTTCGCGGGCTTGAACGCCAGCGCGATCTTAAACAGCAGCCGCCCGACAAAGCCGATCAGCACGGCATAGGCCAGCAAATCCCAACGCCCGCGCACGGCCAAGGAGCCGCCTTGATCGTAGGTTTGCAGCCCAATCATGGGAAAGGCGAGGAAGAAGACCACGAACGCCGTCAGCGCCGCGTCCTTAATCAAGGCCGGGAAGTCGAGGGCAGGACGCGCCGCCATCCCCGTCGAAACCTGTGTCATGGCTTAGACCTTCTCGATTTCGGGGCGGCCCAGCAGGCCAGACGGCATGAACATCAGCACCAGGATCAGGATCGAGAAGGACGCGACATCCTTATACTCAATCGAGAAATAGGCCGAGAACAGCGCTTCGATCAGCCCGATCAGCAGGCCGCCGAGCATTGCACCCGGAAGCGAGCCGATACCGCCGAGCACCGCCGCCGTGAACGCCTTCATCCCAGCGAGGAAGCCGATGTAGAAATCGACCACGCCGTAATACATCGTCACCATCACGCCTGCGACTGCCGCCAAGGCAGCCCCGATGACGAAGGTGAGCGAGATCGTGCGATCCACATTCACCCCCAGCAGGGAGGCCATCGTCCGGTCCTGCTCGCAGGAGCGCTGTTGCCGTCCGAACGAGGTGCGAGTGATGAGATAGGTGAACCCGATCATCAGCAGCACGGTCGTGAGGATGATGAAGATTTGGATATAGGTCAGGCGTACCGTGAACCCATCGAGGTGCAGCAGCTCGAAGCTGCCGCGCACCACCGGGGGAATCGGCTTCACCCGTGCCCCTTGCGCCAACTGCACATAGTTTTGCAGGAAGATCGACATCCCGATGGCCGAAATCAGCGGCGCAATCTTGGGCGCGCCGCGCAAGGGCCGGTAGGCCACCCGCTCGATTGCCCAGCCGTACACGGCGGTGAAGAACACCGCCGCCAGCAGCACCGCCACAAGGCCCAGCGGAACCGCCGAAATGCCTGCCGCCGCGAGCAGCGTAAACGCGATCACGGCAATGAACGACCCGATCATGTAAACCTCGCCGTGGGCGAAGTTAATCATGCCGATGATGCCGTAGACCATCGTATAGCCGATGGCGATCAACCCATAAATGGACCCAAGCGTGAGCCCATTAATCATCTGTTGTAGGAAATATTCCAAGCCAGCCCCCACACTCAGCCGAGCTCGCTCCCGGAAATCGGGAGTGCCGCAGCTATGAAGCCCTATGAACGGCGGCAGACTTGCGCCTGACCGACCGCCCTGTTCAACCCGTTCCTCAGTCTACGCCCTGGCCGAATTTTTTTGGTTTGGACCAGTCCCTGTGGCGAAGCCTTAAGGCTTAAAATCCCGAGTTTCCCAGGCAGGTCAAGTTGATTCTGGCAAAATCATGGCTTGAAGGGTCGGAGTTTTTGTTTCTTGTTTTTTTCGGAATGCGTTGAGGCCGAAATTAGAAAAAAAATTACAGTTTTGGGACAATGGGTCAGGAAGGCGTGCGCGCATCCACCCGACGCCAATCTCTCCAGGGTGGACACGCAACTGTTGTTACATCCGAACGATTTTTCCCGGATTGAGGATATTGCTGGGATCAAGCGCGCGCTTCAGTTGGCGCATCACCGAAACCGCCGCCCCATGTTCGGCTTGCAGGAACGGAATCTTGCCGTAGCCGATCCCATGCTCGCCGGTGCAGGTGCCGCCGCAGGCAATCGCCCGGTGAACCAAGCGCTCGTGCAGCGCTTCGGCTTCCGCCAGTTCCGCCGGGTTTTCCGGGTCGATGAGATAGAGCATATGGAAATTGCCGTCGCCGACATGGCCGACGAGCGTGCCTTGCAGCGTGCTTTTCGCCAAATCCTGCTTGGTCTCGGTAATGCAGCGGGCAAGCTCGCTAATCGGAACGCACACGTCGGACGTAAGGCCGCGTGCGCCGGGGCGCAGGGCCAGGGCCGCGTAATAGGCCATATGGCGGGCGTTCCACAGCCGCGTGCGCTCTTCCTGGGTCACCGCCCACTGAAAGCCACCGCCGCCCTGCTCCTCGGCGATGGCGCGCACCTGTTCGGCCTGCTCCTTCACTGAGGCTTCCGTGCCGTGGAACTCGAAGAACAAGGTCGGCGCAACCGGGTAATCGAGCTTCGAATAGCGGTTGATCGCGTCCATCTGCGCGTCGTCGAGCAACTCGATCCGCGCCATCGGAATGCTGGATTGAATGGTTTGAATGACGGTATCGACCGCGCCCTCCAGACTGCTGAAGGTGCAAACCGCCGCCGACACCGCTTCCGGGATACCGTAGAGCTTCAGCGTCACCTCGGTCATGATCCCGAGCGTGCCTTCGGACCCGACGAACAGCCGCGTGAGATCGTAGCCCGCCGAGGATTTGCGCGCCCGCCCGCCGGTTTTGATCGTCCGGCCATCGGAGAGGACGACCGTGAGCCCCAGCACATTCTCGCGCATCGTGCCGTAGCGCACCGCATTGGTGCCGCTGGCCCGCGTTGCCGCCATGCCGCCCAAGGAGGCATCGGCCCCCGGATCGATCGGGAAGAACAGGCCGGTATCGCGGAGATATTCGTTCAACTGCTTGCGCGTCACCCCCGCTTGCACGGTGCAGTCAAGGTCTTCCGGGCTGACGCGGACGATCTTATTCATGCGCGTGAGGTCGATAGTGATGCCGCCTTCCAGCGCCGCCACATGGCCTTCCAGCGACGTGCCGGTGCCGTAAGGGATGATCGGAATGCCATAGGCGGCGCTAATGGTGACGGCGGCCGCCACTTCTTCGGTCGTCTCCGGGAAGATCACCGCATCGGGCGGCATGGTCGGGTGCCAGGATTCATCCCGCCCGTGATGCTCGCGCACAGCCATCGCCGTGCTCACCCGCGCCTCGCCTAAGAGGTGCCGAAGCTCGTCCAATGCCGCCTCTAACGCCGAGCCCGAAACGCGCGATTTTTGTGCTGCAACGAGTGTCGCCATGACAATTCTCCCCTTTGCGCTGAACGCTAGAACCGGGGCCGGAGCGGCACAAGCGACGATACGGAGGAGCCGCCCCGCTTCCCGCGCAAAGCCTTTACACCTGCGTAAAATCCCACGCGCAGACCGCCTGGGCGAGGTCGATAAACGCCCGCACCTTCAGCGGTAAAAGCCGCGCCGACGGGTAGAGAAAATGGATCGGCCACGGCGGCGTTTCGAACTCAGGCAGCAGAATGCGCAACTGCCCGGCGGCCACCGCCTCGGCCACTTGATAGGAGAGCACGCGGGTAATGCCGCCGCCCTGCACGCAATGGCTTACGGCTAAATCGGTACTATTCGTTGTGTAATGGGGGCGCAGCGGGACATAGACCGGGCGGCCCGCCTGCTGGAACTCCCATTCCTCCGGGCCGGGGGCGATGGCGAGATGAATCACACGATGCTGGCTTAAATCATCGAGGCAGCTCGGCGTGCCGTTCGCCTCAAGATACGCGGGCGTGGCGACCATGACGCGGCGCACGGCCCCCATGCGGCGCGCAATCAGACTCTGCTCGGTCAACGGGCCAATGCGCACGGCAAGATCGATGCCCGCATCGACCAGGGAGATATTCCGATCCGATAGCATGAGTTCGCCCGTCACCCCAGGATAACGGGTGAGATACTGACCCATTAGCGGCCCGACGTGCAGCCGCCCGAACATCGACGGCGCCGTTACCGTGAGCCGCCCCGACGGATGCTGCTGCTCTTCCCGCGCCAGCGCTTCGGCTTCCTCAAGCTCGATCAGAATTCGGCGTGCCCGCACCAAATAGCGCGCGCCCACCTCGGTCAGCGCCACGGCGCGGGTCGTGCGCTGCAACAATCGCAAACCGAGATGGGTTTCGAGCGCCGAGATCAAGCGCGTCACGGCGGAGGGGGTAAGCCCCAGCTTGCGCGCCGCCGGGGCAAACCCGTGCAGATCGGCCACCGCCACGAAGACGCTCATCGCCTGAAGTCGATCCATCGAATTATTCTCCGTTTAGCAACAGTCTATGGCTGAACCGTCAAACAACCTATGACCTTGCCGCTACTCAACTCAAAGACGGCCACCATATTATCGCTGTTGTTTGATTGAGGGCGGCATCGGGCCGCACGACCCAGAGGTAAGGATTCAACCGATGATCGCGCCCCTCTCGCGCTGGCTAATTGGAGTGCTGATCGCAGTGGTCAGCGTTGGTGTGCTTGGACCTAGCCCGGCACAGGGCTCGGAGGCGGCGGCCTGGGCGGCTCTGAGGCAAGGCGGCATTGTGCTTTTCCGCCACGCCAATGCGCCTGGCGGGGGCGATCCGGCCGGAATGCGGATCGACGATTGTACCACGCAGCGCAACCTGGATGACTCAGGCCGGGCGCAGTCGCGGCGCATCGGCGAAGCTTTCCGATCGCGCACGATAGAGGTTGGCGCGGTGTTGACCTCACAATGGTGCCGCGCACGGGACACCGCCGACTTGGCGTTTCCTGGGCGGAAGCAAGACGAAACCGCCTTTAATTCCTTCTTTAGCGATGGCGCGAAAGGCCCGGCACAGACTGCCGCAGCGCGCCGCATTCTCGCCGATTGGCGCGGGCCGGGAGCGCTTGTTGTCGTGACGCATCAGGTCAATATCACGGCCTTAACCGGAATTGTGCCGACGTCCGGCGAAGGGGTTGTTGTTATGGTCGAAGCCGGAAATATAAGCGCTATTGGGAGGATCAGACCTTGAGATCAATGCCCTGGAACCGAGTCGCCCCAGTGTTGAAGAGGGCAGGGTAAACCGCCCTACCCTATCCCCTCCTGCGGGCGGACCAGAGCCAGCGGACGTGGCGCACCTCCGCGACCAGCGCAGCGCGGCCCTGGAAGCGGAGGTCGAGGCCCTGAAAGCCGCGCGAGATTAGCGCGCGGTTTGGCCGAACAGAATCTTCTTCGCGTCCTCGGTCATCGGCGCGGGCGGATTGATGGCTTTGCCCTTCTCATAAGCGGTCACGGTTGCCGGACGCGCTTCGATCGCCTGGAACCAGCGCTTGAGGTTGGGGAAATCGTCGAGAGTCTGGCCCTGGCGCTCGTAGGGCACAATCCAGGGATAGGCGGCCATATCGGCAATCGAATAGTCGCCGACGATAAACTCGCGGCCCTCCAGGCGCTTATTGAGCACGCCGTAGAGCCGGTTGGTTTCCTTCACGTAGCGGTCAATCGCGTAGGGGATTTTTTCCGGCGCATATTGGCTGAAATGATGGTTCTGGCCGGCCATCGGCCCGAGCCCACCCATTTGCCAGAACAGCCATTCGGTCACAGCGACGCGCCCACGCAGGTCTTTGGGCAGGAATTTTCCGGTCTTCTCGGCGAGATAGAGCAGAATCGCCCCCGATTCAAACACCGAGACCGGCGCACCGCCATCGGCGGGAGCGTTATCGACAATCACCGGCATGCGGTTATTCGGGCCGATCTTGAGGAACCCCGGGTCGAACTGATCGCCCTTGCCGATATTGATCGGCTTAATCTGGTACTCAAGCCCGGCTTCTTCGAGAAACAGGGTGATTTTATGGCCGTTCGGCGT
>NZ_LAJY01000670.1 GCF_000963705.1 Elstera litoralis
TGATGGCAAACCCCGCCATCATCGGGCAGCAGATTACCGTCCGCATTCCGGTGGCTTCCGACTATGATATGTACGCCAAGGGCTTTGCGGGAAAGACGCCGAAAGGCGGCGAATCGCGCCTGAGCCCGCAGCAAATCGCTTGGTTTGAAACGCTGAAAGCCGATGGTAAGATTCACCGCAGCTTCAATGTCTGGTTCCTGAGCAGCGGCGATAGCCGTCAGCCCGAACTGGCGGGGGTCGGCGGTGCGATTATCGGCTCGTTGCTGACCTTGGGGATTACGCTCGCGATTGCCTTCCCGCTCGGCGTGATGGCGGCGGTCTATCTCGAAGAGTTCGCCCCGAAGAACCGCTGGACCGATTTGATCGAAGTGAACATCAACAATCTCGCGGCGGTGCCGTCGATTGTCTTCGGTCTCCTGGGGCTGGCGGTGTTCTTGAACGTCTTCGGGCTACCGCGCTCCGCCCCGGTGGTCGGCGGTGTGGTGCTGGCGTTGATGAGCCTGCCGATTATCATCATCGCCTCCCGTGCCTCCCTGCGGGCGGTGCCCCCCTCGATCCGTCAGGCCGCGCTCGGCCTCGGCGCGAGCCGGGTACAAGTGGTGACGCATCACGTCTTGCCGCTGGCGATGCCCGGCATCCTGACCGGCACGATCCTGTCGATGGCACACGCGCTCGGTGAAACCGCGCCGCTGCTGATGATCGGCATGGTTGCCTTCATCGTGGACATTCCGACCGGGGCCACTCAGGCCGCGACGGTGCTGCCGGTGCAGATTTACCTGTGGGCCGATAGTCCGGAGCGGGGCTTTGTCGAAAAAACCTCCGCCGCAATCATGGTTCTCCTGGCCTTCCTGCTGGCGATGAACGCGATTGCGATTATTCTGCGCAAGAAATTCGAACGGAAGTGGTAATCCCCATGCTGGCGACCGAAACTAAAACCTCTGCCGCCGCCCAAGCCGGGCACGGTAAGCGCGTGAAGATGAAGGCCTCCGAGGTCGAAGTCTATTACAGCGAAAAGCGTGCACTGAATAAAATCAATCTCGATGTGGGT
>NZ_LAJY01000671.1 GCF_000963705.1 Elstera litoralis
AAAATCTTCTCCTGTTTTAGGGTTTGTAATAGTTGACTCCTTAAATTCATGCTCCTTTGCGACAACGTATTCCAACAGATAATCTTGGGTGTCTCGACCCAGGAAATCGTCGATAACCACCGGACAGTCGTTCAATTTTCTGCTTGTGTCAGAGACGGCGATGACATGCTGATTGACCTCAATAACCGCAATTTCCTGAGGGCGGATAAAAATTGTTCCTTGTAGATCTGGTGTTAATATCCCAATCAAATTTGGTTCTGATTTGCTCTTGTTGGCGCACGACGAGAGTAATTTCTCAAAAATAGGGTCATTATTGTATAATGTTCCCCTGATTAGGGTGCCGTTTTTGAGTGTAATATTCAGTTTAATGTGGGTGGTTGTTAAGTTCATGAACTGAATACCCCTCTGATTTAGGATAGCCTTCTGCGTAATGGTATTCTCACGCAGAAGGCCATGTACTGCCAGAAAATGTCGAGTGCGGTAGGGGAGTTAAGGGATCTATCTTTAGCCTCCTGGCGAACCGGGTGAGCCCGGTGAACCGGGCGATCCACCCGGTCCGCCAGAACCACCGGGTCCTCCTGGCCCCCCTTCACCTGGGCTGCCGCCCGGTCCACCTACACCGCCGTTTCCACCGTTTCCACCGTTTCCGCCATCCGATCCGGGGCCTGTTGCATCTCCTCCGGCACCCCCTGCTCCACCATTCCCACCATTTCCGCCCGGACTATCACTATTGCCGCCGTTCCCACCATTTCCACCTGTGCCACCCGGCGAATCACTTCCGCTGGTATCGCCACCATTTCCACCGTTGCCGCCATCTCCGCCCCCGCCTCCGCCTCCGCCCTCCTCACTTGCCAACACTACACCAAGTTGCTGCTCTAAGGGCTTAGCGCCTAATGAGCGCGCCCCTTGCGCTGTATAGGGAAGGGCAACGACTAATGTGACAGCAGCACTCACGATAAAGGCTGAATTGCGAAGGAATAATTTAGACATTGTAAAGCTCTCCTCGTGAAAGCTGAATAGTAAATTAATCTATTATGGAGTATTGATGCTTAGCGCCTATGGGCAAGCTATCTTCCAAGATTGAGTTGAGCATTTTTTTGCACCGTTGCCACCGTTGCCACCGTTGCCACCGTTGCCACCGTTGCCACCGTTGCCACCGTTGCCACCGTTGCCACCGTTGC
>NZ_LAJY01000672.1 GCF_000963705.1 Elstera litoralis
CGACCGCCGAGGGGCAGATCGAACTGATGAACGCGTTGATCGCTCAGAAAGTCGATGCTATCGCCATTTCGGCGAATGATGCCAACGCCCTGGTGCCGGTGGCCAAACGCGCCGCCGAACGCGGGATTAAGGTTATTTCCTTCGATAGCGGGATCGCCAGTGGCCGTTTGCTGCAATTGAACCCGTCCAATGCGGCGCTGATTGGTCAGAAGCAAGTGCAAATGGCGTTGGATGCCGTGGGCGCGGCGGGGGGCGAAGTCGCCATTCTGTCGGCGACGCCCAAGCGACGAACCAAAATATCTGGATCGCCGAAATGAAAAAGGAGCTGGCAAAGCCCGAATTTTCATCGCTGAAACTCGTTTCCACGGTTTATGGCGACGATCAAGCCGATAAGAGCTACCGCGAGGCCCAGGGCCTGTTCAAATCCTTCCCGAACCTGAAGGCCATCATCGCCCCAACCTCGGTCGGCATCGTTGCGGCGGCAAAAGCCGTGGCGGATCAAGGGTTGATCGGCAAGGTCTATGTCACCGGCCTTGGCTTGCCGTCGGAAATGAAGGGCCATGTGCAGAGCGGCGCAACCAAAAGCTTCGCCATCTGGAACCCGGTCGACCTCGGTTATACCGTCACCTATGCCGCTGTGCAGTTCATTAAGGGCGAGTTGAAGGGGAAAGCGGGCGAGAAAGTGCCCGTTGGGCGCATGGGCACGCTCACGATCGACGATAAAGGCGAAGCCGCGATGGCGGAGCCCTTCACCTTCGATAAGGATAACGTGCTGAAATACGCCAAGTATT
>NZ_LAJY01000673.1 GCF_000963705.1 Elstera litoralis
AGGGTTTCCGCCGCGCGCAAGCCATCGCGGATCGCGGCAAGATCGCGCGGCCCGCCTCGGCCCAGCGTCAGGCGGGTCAGCGGGCGCTCCAAATCGGGCGCGCGGTTTAACTCTTCGCGCAGTTTGGCCCGCACATCGCTATAGGTATGGAAATAGGTGACGGCGTCGAGCCGATCCCCGATCGCGCCCCGGTCGGTCAAGGGCGCGACCAGCCGTGCGTGCAGCAGCCGCGCGCGCCGGGGGTGATCGTGCGGTCGATAGTGGCGAGAAGTGAGCCTTTGCGCTCGCCGTTCTGCGTGCGAATCAATTCGAGCGACCGGGGCAGTGCTGGCGTCAATCGCCATCGTCGCGCCGGTTTCCAGCCGCGTTGGCGGATCGAGCCGGGGCAGGCGACCGCGCTGGGTGAGGTCGAGATAATCGACCAAGGCCCCGGCAGCGGCGATTTCTGCCAAGCTGAAGCGGCCAAAACCTTCGAGCGTGCCGACCTCGAACAAAGCTTCCAGCCGCTTCCGCCCGTTGCCCGCATCAAAACGCGGCCCCGGCAGCGGCGCGAGCCGGGATTTCCACTCGCCGAAAACTTCGAACAGCCGTTCGGCTTTCAGTAACCGTTCCGGGAGCAAAATTTCCGCCGGATCGAGCCGAAACAGCGCGGCGGCGGTCGCTTCCGCGAGCCCCGGCTTGCCGGTATCGCCCAGCAGCCCGACCTGAAAGCTGCCGCTGGTCATATCGATGGCGGCAAGCGCGACCTGCCCGCCATTGTCGCAGAGCGCGGTGAGGAAATTGGCCCGGCGCGCGTCCAGCAACCCATCTTCGGTGATTGTGCCCGGCGTCACTACGCGCACCACGTCGCGCTTGACTGGGCTTTTCGGGCCGCGCTTCTTGGCTTCCGCCGGGTCTTCCATCTGCTCGCAGACCGCCACCCGAAACCCGGCCCGAATCAGGCGCGACAGATACCCTTCGGCGGCATGCACCGGCACGCCGGCCATCGGAATATCATCGCCGCCGTGCTTGCCCCGTTTCGTCAGCGCAATATCGAGCGCCCGCGCCGCCTGCACCGCATCGTCAAAAAACATCTCATAGAAATCGCCCATGCGGTAAAACAGCAGGCAATCGGGATACTGCTGCTTCAGGCCAAGATAATGCGCCATCATCGGCGTCGTCGCGGCATCGGGCGTGAGCGTCATGAAGTCACCGTTCGCGTTGCGAGGCTTCGTCAGGGACGCTGTCCCCGACACCCCTGACCAAGGGGCTTGCCCCTTGGTAATCCTATTTTCGTAAAGAAGCCCCTGTTATCCCGACAATAGGTCCGGGAGTCAAAGAAACGCCGGATTGTTAAGGGCCGCTCGGCCC
>NZ_LAJY01000674.1 GCF_000963705.1 Elstera litoralis
GCGCGGCTGAAGTTTCTGAAAGGCACGCGTTCTGAAACCGACGCGATTAAGGATGTGCTGACGCGCCTGGCCCTCGCCCGTCCGGAGATCGGGTTTTTTCTTCAAGAGGGCGAACGGTCGCTGTTGAAGCTTCCCGCCGAGCCGCTGGGCGATACCGGGCGGCTCAACCGTTTGGCGGCGGTGCTGGGCCGCGATTTCGCCCCGAACGCGCTGCCGATTCTGGCGGAACGCGAGGCTTGCGCCTCACCGGCCATATCGGCCTGCCGACCTATCACCGCAGCAATTCCGCCCAGCAGTTCCTGTTCGTCAATGGCCGCCCGGTGAAGGATAAGCTGCTGACCGGCGCGGTGCGCGGGGCCTATCAGGATGTGCTCGCCCACGACCGGCACGCGGTGGTCGCGCTCTATCTCGATCTGCCGCCGACCGAGGTGGACGTGAATGTTCACCCGGCGAAAACCGAAGTGCGCTTTCGCGAATCGGGCAATGTGCGCGGGCTGATCGTCGGCGCGATTCGGCACGCGCTGGCCGCTGCGGGGCATCGGGCGTCGAGCAGCGTCACCGGGGCCGCGCTCGGGAGTTTCCAGGCGCAGCCGGTGCAAACCCATTTCACCCAATGGCGGCCCACGGGGAATTATACGGGCGGGCCGGTTCCCTCGGGATTGGCCGAAGCCGCCTATCGCTTCCAGGCCCCGCCTGCCGATTTCGCGCCCCTGCCCGGCTTTGCCCAGCCGAGCGGTTTTAACGATTTTGCGCCAGTGGCGCGAACGGAAGCCCCCTCGTCCGAGCCCAGCGACGAAGCCTTCCCCCTGGGCGCGGCGCGGGCGCAACTGCATGAAACCTATATTCTCGCCGAAACCCGCGATGGGGTGATTCTGGTCGATCAGCACGCCGCCCATGAACGCTTGGTCTATGAACGGCTAAAAGCCGCGCTCGCCGATCAAGGCATCGCCCGGCAGGCGTTGCTGATCCCCGAAGTGGTGGAGATGGAGGAAAGCGCTGCCGAGGCCCTCGTCGCCCGCGCGCCCGACTGGCAGCGCCTGGGCCTCGTGATCGAGCCGTTCGGCCCCGGCGCGGTGCTGGTGCGCGAAGCCCCCGCGCTCTTAGGCAAACTCGATCTGCCGGAGATGGTGCGCGATCTCGCCGATCAAGCGCGCGATTTGGGCGAAGGCTTTGCCCTCACCGATAAACTGCATCAGGTGGCCTCGACGATGGCCTGTCACGGCTCGGTGCGGGCCGGGCGACGGTTGTCGGTACCGGAAATGAATGCGCTGCTGCGCCAGATGGAAGTCACGCCCAACAGCGGCCAATGCAATCACGGTCGCCCGACCTATGTGCAGCTCAGCCGGGGCGATTTGGAGCGGTTGTTCGGGCGGAAATAAAGAAATCTGACCTTATCCTGACGGTTGTTAGTAAAAAAAAATAATAGAAAACCAAAAAAAGAATCGTATTCTGTATTCTCCGAACGCAAATGCAGAAAAGATTATTTTTTAGGCGTTGCGATTGAAAATTCGGCACTTTTTTTTGCGGGATTGAGCGATTATGATTCAATTGACCATGTCCAAGCGTCTGATTTTGGCGCTGACGGGGAGTGTTTTCCTCGCTGTTTTGGCAACCACGGCCAGTCATATTTTCATCAGTCAGCGGCTCATTGAAGCGTCCGCCGCGCAAGAGTTGAAGACGCTGGAGGCGTTTTTTCGGGTCTTCGGTGAAATCGGAGGCAGACCGCGCCCTGTCGCTCGCCGCGAGTCTGGGGGAGAATACCGCCGCCCGCGATGCTTTCGCCGCCCGCGACCGCGACGGGCTGCAAGCGATGCTCGGCCCGGTTTTCAAAGAATTGAAGGACCGGCACGGGGTGCGGCAGTTGCAATTTCATCTCGCCCCGGCAACCTCGTTCCTGCGTGTGCATCGCCCGGAAAAATTCGGCGATGATCTTTCCAGCTTTCGCTTCACGGTGGTGGAAGTGAACCGCACGCAAAAGCCGGTTTTCGGTATCGAAAACGGCGTTGAGGGCCTCGGCATTCGCGGCGTTGTGCCGGTGTTCAAGGATCAGAAGCCGATCGGGTCTGTGGAAATCGGCCTGTCCATCGATCAGTTCTTTTTCGACCGGCTGAAAACCGCAACGGGGGCGGATGTCGCTTTATATGTCAATTCGCCGAAGGGGCTCACCGTCCACGCGAAGACTTTCGCGAACGACCCGCCGGTTGCCCCCGAAACATTAGCGACCGCCCTGCAAGGCACCACCCAGATTGGCACCGCCGCGTAGGGGAAACGGAGTTGACCTATACGGCCCTGCCCGTCCGCGATTATCGCGGCGATATTTTCGGCGTCGCGCTTTTGTCGCTCGACCGGGCGCAGTTGCAGAGCGTGTTGCAGGAAGCCTCACGGCTGGCGCTGGCGATTGGCACCGCCGTTCTGCTGCTGGCTCTGTTGGTGGCCTGGCGCTTGAGCCGTAGTCTGTGTAAGCCGCTGGTGGCGATCACCGGGGCGATGACCGATCTGTCGCATGGGACGCTGACGGGCCAAATTCCGGGCGTCCAGCGCAAGGACGAAATCGGCGCGATGGCGGCGGCGCTCGGCGTGTTCCAGCGCTCGATGCAGGAAGCCGACGATTTGCGCCAGGAGCAGGCGGCCGCCCAAGCGCGGCACGAGGCCGACCGGCGCGCGACCCGGCTCGCCCTGGCCGAGCAGTTCGAACAGAGCGTGCAAAGCGTTGTCACGCTGGTCAGCCGCAGTTCCGCGACGCTGCAAAAACTCTCGCAGGAGATGAGCCGCGTCGTTCATCAGACGCTCGATCAGGCCCGAACCGGGGCGCGCACGGCGGAAACCACATCGCACCATATGGATTCGCTGGCCGGGGCGGGCAACGAGCTGTCGGCGTCGGTCAGCGAGATCGGCCAGCAGGTCACGCACGCCACCACGATCACCAGTCGGGCGAATACCGAAGCTTCGAGTGCGGCGGCGACGATGCAGGGGCTCGACGGCGCGGCGCAGAAGATCGGCGCGGTGGTGCAGTTGATCCAGGATATCGCCGGGCAGACCAATCTGCTGGCTTTGAACGCCACGATCGAAGCCGCCCGCGCGGGGGAAGCGGGGAAAGGGTTCGCCGTGGTTGCCGCCGAGGTGAAAGCGCTCGCCTCGCAAACCAGCCGCGCGACTGAGGAAATCTCCCAACAAATCGCTGCTATTCAGTCCGCCAGCCGGGGCGCGATGACGGCGATGACCGATATTCACCAGACCATCGGCACGATTGCCGATATTTCCGCCAATGTCGCTGCTGCCGTTGAGGAGCAAACCGCCGCGACGCGCGAGATTTCGCGCAGCGTCGACGAAGCCTCGCGCGGCACCCGCGATGCCAGCCAATCAATTGCGGACGTGAGCCAGACCATCGGCCAAGTCGGCGATCAGGCGCAAACCGTCTCGTCGGCGGCGAATGAGCTGGCGAGCCAGGCGGGGCAGCTCCAGCAGGTGATTACGCAGTTCCTGGCGCAAGTGCGCGCGGCTTAGGAGGCTGGGCAGCGCAAGGTCAGCAGGAGAACCCCGAGCCGACGAACATGCCGTCCGGTGAAAGCATAAGCTGCTGACGGGGGTGGTGCGGAAGTGAAAGCCACACCCAACAGCAGCCAATCCGGCCAGGGTCGCGCGACCTATGGCGGGGTAACTCGGAGCAATTATCCGTGGGTAAGTAGATACCGCGTTGCGATGATTCCCTTATTGATTCATTTGTATGAGAAAACATAAGGGGAGCACGCGACATGCTTGCCAGAATTTATTTCGGAATGATTTCTGGTAAGGAATTTCTTGATAATTACTTATATTTTTTATCAAAAATCAGTCATGTTCAGTTATGAAAAATCACATTGCAACATTAACCTTACAGAAGTTAAATACTTTATATTTTATCAATATGCGATGTGATACAGAGTTGGCGGTGAGCCGATTTCGGCACCTCATCGTATTCATATCATCTGAAACTATCGGAGTTTGTCATGCCGTTTCTGCGTGCTATCGCTTTAATGATCTCATTCCTAATGGTCGCGCCCTTGGCTGTGGCCCAAACGGGTGAAACCCCGCCAACCCTAGACGGGGCGAAAACCGTTAGTGCGGCAGAGGCAAAGACCCTGATTGATGCGGGGGCTCAGGTCTATGATGCGCGCCGCAAAGCCGCTTTTTCCGAAGGCCATCTGCCGAAAGCAAAATCGCTCTCCGGCTTCCAGAACGAGCAGACAAAACAATTCGATCCAGCGGTTTTCGGGGCCAATAAGCAGGCGGTCATTATCATTCACGGTCATGGGAGCGACGGTTGGTCGGCTGTTCAGGCTGTGAAGGATGCCGTAGCGGCTGGGTTTGGTAAGGTCCATTGGCTGCGGGGCGGTTTTGCTGAATGGACCGCAGCAAAATTGCCGCTTGAACAATAGATTTACCCTGCTTTAGCCCCTCCTTTTTGAGGCTCCAATGCTACGTTTGCTGATTTCTGGCCGGATTTCGCGGCTTGTTCCCATGATAATGAGCATTATCGCAC
>NZ_LAJY01000675.1 GCF_000963705.1 Elstera litoralis
GCATTGAAATCCAGCGTACCAGCGCTCGAAATGGAGCCCAAGGCAACCGTGGAAGCTGGAGCTGGTGACGTCCCAACATTGAGGGTCACATCGTAGGCAGTGGTTGCCGCGTTAAACGTAAAAGTAACGTTCGTGGTATAGGACCCTGCCGCAACTGTCGCGGCTGGAGCGGCCGGATCGACGGTAGGATCGATTACGTTAGTCGCCAAACTGTATACGTATGGACCGCCAGCAACGGGTGGGAAAGGAAGGACAGCGTTTGTGGGCAGATTGAGCGTATATTTATTCGTCGGCGGTGCGCTTGTCGCGGGCAAGTTCGCGCCAATCGAGACGGTTGCCGTTGCCTTCGCGCTACCGGTGATCGAGCCGACGTTGATGGCGCTGAGTTGATCGACCGGCAGGGTCGACGTCGGTACATTGCCCGCTGCATCGGCCGGAACGCCAAGCAGATATTCGCCACTAGCCGAGGTGAGGAAGCCTTCGGAGTTGGTGCGGAACGAGCCGGCGCGAGTGTAGAGGCGTTCGGTTCCGGTCGGCACGGAACCGTTGCCGCTAACGGCGGTCGAAACGGCGAAGAAGCCGCGTCCGGCGATGGCGATATCGGTGGTCGAGGCCGAGGCATTGATAAGACCCTGCTGGTCGACCAACGCCACCGTATTGGCCTTGACGCCGCCGGGGGCGTACATGGCGGTGCCGCCGGATTTCGTCACCAGGGTTTCGAAATCGGCCACGCTGCGCTTATAGCCGATGGTATTGGCGTTCGCGATATTGTCCGAAATCATCGCCATGCTCGAGGCTTGCGCTTTCAGACCCGTAACACCAGCTTTCAGGGAGCCGTAGATGCTCATGATTCTCTCCTAGCCTCGAATGCTTCGATAGATTTCTGTGGATTAGCCGCGAACGGCCACGATTTTGTCGAGATTGATGTAAGCGTCCTGACCGACCTGAAGCTGAACACCA
>NZ_LAJY01000676.1 GCF_000963705.1 Elstera litoralis
TTGCTGGTAGAGAACATAAAAGCCTCCACGGAAATTCATGTTTATGTTCTTGAGACAAGTGCATCTGCGATAAGATTTTACGGAAGCCTGGGTTTTAGTGAGGTTTCTAGAGAAAATATCGAGCTTTCGCCGGGATTAATCGTCAATTCCGTGTTGAGGTCTGCAAAGTTAGATACACTTAGAGCAAATTTAAACTCTACTGGAACCGCGTGACGCTGAGAATCAAAAGAGCCTACGAGTTCGAAAGCCGCGCCAAAATCTCCGCCAACGTAGTTTTATCCAGCTCCCCGATCCGCTCCGCCAGCCGGTTCGCAAGCTCCGTCGCCAACGGGTCGAGCCCGGCGGTGTCGATGGTGACGCGGGGGTGGGAGAGGTCGGCGAGGCGCTGCATGGCTTCGGCATCGTCCCAGATCAGGCCGAAGAAATCGCAAATCTGCCGCACCAACCCGCGCGAGGGGCGGCCCCGGTGGCCGTTCTCTAAGGCCGAGAGATAGGCGGGGCTGATTTCCAAAGCGGCGGCCATCGCGCGCAGGGAGACCTTCTTAGTCGTGCGCAGGGCGCGGCAGCGTTCGCCGAAGGGGGTCATGGGCGCGGGCCTCGTTTCGTCTCGTCCCGGTCGCGCCGGATCAGCAGATAGAAAGCGCCCGACCCGCCGTGCTGGGGTTTGGCGGAGGTGATGCCGAGAATCTTACCGCGCAACGGCGGCTCATTCACCCACAGCGGCAGGGCGCGGCGCAGAATACCGCGCGATTCGGGTTCGGGCCAGGGGCGATGATCCGGCTTCTCCTGGCCCTTGCCGGTAATCACCAGCACGCAGCGCCAGCCCTGCGCCCAGGCCCCCAACAGAAAATCGATCAACCGATCTTGGGCGGCGGCCTGGGTCATGCCGTGCAAATCCAAAACCCCATCGATCTCGCGCTCGCCCTTGGCAAATTTCCGGGCGGTGGCGCGGTCGATGTTATCGAGCTTGCCGACCTTGATCGGCGGCGGGCCTTTGCGCTTTACCGGCGCTGCTTCTGCCGGTTTGACGGGCGCGAGCATCGGGCCGCCGACACTGGCGATGGGCGCTTCCGGGGCTTTCGCGGGCGCAGGTACCGGCTCCACGCGTTTCGGCGCAGGCGCGGGGCGCAGTGGCGTGACCTGCTGGGTGATCTGCTGCCACAGGGTTCGTTCGGCCTCACTCAGCGCGCGCAGGCGACGCGGACGGTGGGGCGGGAGGCTCTTTCTTCGGGGCCATCG
>NZ_LAJY01000677.1 GCF_000963705.1 Elstera litoralis
TTGATGACCGAGACGAGCGAGCCCGCCAGCGTCATCAAATACTGAAACCCACCGACTTCGGTGAGATCTTGATTCGACTCGAAATATTGCTTGAGGGTGATCGGATCGGCGATTTGACCCCGGTCGATCAACTTGCCGACGGCTTCGAAGATTTTACCGTGAATGCGGTTGGCGAAATGCTCGGGGCGCAGGAACTCGATGACGCGTTCGAAGGCGCGGTTGTTATGCAGAATCGCCCCCAACAGCGCCATTTCCGCCTCGTCATTATGGGGCGGCAGGCGCACGGGCAGCGTCGGCGTCCCCCGATCCGTGCCAGCGAGAATCATCGCTGTCGAGGGATCAGGCGGCGGAAATTCGTCAGGTAGAGGGTATTCGTCCATGACGGGAGTATAGACCGGACAGACTTTTTTCCGAAACAAAAGCCGCCTGCGGCTTACGGCCGAGGCGGCTTTTCCCCTGTTACAAAACGAGAAGACTTAAGCGTCGTCAGCTTCGCGGGCGGCGGCGCTGGCGGCCAGTTCGGCGGCAAGAGCCGCTTCGTCGGCGGCTTCATCCGCAGCGGCTTCGGCGCGCAGATTGCGACCGGCGAGCAGCGCATCGGCTTCGTCCTTGGTCTGGGCGACGGCGATGATGACCGTGACCGAGACTTCCGGGTGCAGGCTGACGCGGACGGTGTGAACGCCCGTGGTCTTGATCGGATTTTCGATCACAACCTGATTGCGGTTGATGGTGAAACCGGCGGCTGCCGTGCCTTCAGCCACGTCGCGGCCATTGACCGACCCGTACAACTGGCCGCTTTCCCCAGCCTGCCGGACGAGGGCGAGCTTCAGCCCGTCCATCTTCGCGGCAGCGCCTTCGGCTTCTTCCTTGCGCTTCAGATTGTCGGCGAGGATCTGGGCCTTACGACCTTCGAAAGCTTCGAGGTTGGCTTTGGTGGCGCGCAGCGCCTTCTTCTGCGGCAGCAGATAGTTACGGGCATAGCCGGGGCGAACGTTGACGACATCGCCAATCTGGCCGAGGTTTTCGACGCGTTCGAGCAGAACGAGAGCAACCATGATAATTTCCTTGCAGTTTCCAGCATCCGGCTTGAACAGCGGCGGATGATCTATTTCAAACGAACCTACCTGGGCGGTAATAGCCTACGGGTCAGGTTCCGTTTGGAAACCATACCGCAGGATCGCCGCGAGACCGACCACTGCACCTGATGTGTTGCGCTACCGGCTTTCGCCTACTTGAGCGCGTTTTTGTCGCGCTATCGGCTTTCGCCTACTTGAGCGCGTCATCACACAAGGCTTGCTTCCCGAATAGGGGAAGCGCGGCGAAGGGGGCAGCGAGCCGCCCCCTTCGGAGGTAGAAAACTTAACCGATCAGATACGGCAGCAGACCCAAGAAGCGCGAACGCTTAATGGCCTGGGCCAGTTCGCGTTGCTTCTTCACCGACACGGCGGTGATGCGCGACGGGACGATCTTACCGCGTTCCGACAGGAAACGCTGAAGGAGCTTTACGTCCTTATAATCGATCTTCGGCGCATTGGGGCCAGAGAAGGGGCAGGACTTCCGACGACGGAAAAACGGGCGACGACCACCAGCTTGCATTGCTCTTACTCCCCAATCATTTCGTCGGCCATACGCGGGCCGCGATCATCATCGTCCCGGCGACGCGGGCCGCGATCGAAACGGTCGCCACGATCACCGCGATCCCCACGGTCGGGACGATCACCCCGGTCGGGACGATCACCGCGTTCGCCGCGCTCGG
The DNA here is from genome assembly GCF_000963705.1 of Elstera litoralis. Taxonomy (GTDB): domain Bacteria; phylum Pseudomonadota; class Alphaproteobacteria; order Elsterales; family Elsteraceae; genus Elstera; species Elstera litoralis. Next base: position 1,757 of record NZ_LAJY01000677.1, read on the forward strand.
GGCGCTCGCCACGGTTCGACAGAACGGCCGACGGGCCTTCTTCCAGTTCCTTCACACGGACGGTCTGGAAGCGGATCACATCTTCGTTGATGCGCATGTTGCGTTCCATTTCGAGCACGGCCGGGGCCGGGGCATCGAGATTGAACAACACATAATGGCCCTTGCGATTCTTACGAATCTTGAAGGACAGATTGCGCAGGCCCCAATATTCTTGCTTGGCAACCGTACCGCCTTCGGCAGTCAGGATCCCGGCGAAGGTTTCGGCCAGGGTTTCCACCTGGGCGGCGGAGATATCTTGGCGTGCGATAAACACGCTTTCATACAAAGGCATTAATCAACTCTCCTTATGGCTGATTCGGCGCGGATTCCCCTGGCGGGTTTCGGGTAGAAACAGTGCCAGGCCTCCCCGCACCCAGCCGACTGGTCGAAGGGAAACCCTAAAACCATCGGCAAGGAGCTTGCGAGAACCTAAGGTCCAGGCAAGGGAGCGCGGACTATAGCGATTCTTCTTAGGGATGCAAGCAAATCTGGCCCCTAAA
>NZ_LAJY01000678.1 GCF_000963705.1 Elstera litoralis
CATCAACCCATAGCGATGATCCGTTATAAAATCTCGAATCCTAATATTATATTAAGCAGCTCAGTAATTTTCGTAACGTTTCGAGCTTACACTGTTAAGTGTCTAATCTCAGTTTCTCGATATAATTGTAGAATTCTATCTATATTTCCCTAATCAAGGTTTTAGTCATAATTAGAATTATTAAATATCCAAGAGCCATACACTTAAGCGAAAACCCCGTTTCCCCGATCCTGCCGGCTTGCGGGAGAGGCCTTACTAGGCTCCTTGCGCAACAGAAACCTCTCCGGTGTCAACGGCTCCCGCTGCGCAGAGCCCCCGCGATCTCGAACATCACCATCACCGACCAGGGGTGCGTATCTTCGCCGATTTTGAGTGGGTGGAAGATCCGGACGACGCCCGCTGCATCGATGTAATGATAGGCCTGACCGGCGCGAATGGCGCTCTTCGCGTCCGCACTCAGATCATCGGCGGGTTTGCCGAGATGCTCCCGGTCGGGATGCGCCACATAGGCGGCGCTATTGGAGAGCAGCATCAGTGCGCCGACCGTAAAGGCTTAATCCGCGCCATATCCGCCTGGAGGCGCTCCAAGCATAGTCGGTCCCAATCACGCCCGCGAAGACGCCCTTCACCGTGAAAGGCGACATGAGGGAGGTAATCTGCACGATGCGGCCCGCCACCGGGTAATCATAGGGCTCGATCATCACGTCATGCCCGGCTTTACGCGGCAGTTCGTACCAATCATTCAGGCCCGGCGTATCGTAGCCGCTTAGCGGTTCCACCTGAATTTGACCACTGCCCCGGTTCCAATAGGGAATATACCGCCCCGTTGCATCATGGCCCGGCGCGCCGATGAAATCGGCATCGGCCCCGTCAATGACATTCGGCAGAGCGCAGCAGGAAAGCGCGAGCAAATCTTCATTTTTTTGCAAATACTCGGCCATGATATTATCAATCGTGCGGCGAGTTAGCCCCTCCCCCGAGAGGCTTAGCCCCTGAAGCGTCTGCTTGAAAGCATGAATAACTGCCGCAATCCGCGCGAATAGGATTTCTAATTTGGCGGCTTCCAGCGTGGCGATGCGAATGCCGCCCTGAATGAGCGTTTCGACCTCCGCCGTTTCAACATCCTGAACCGCGTTAACAATTTCCCGGTTCACGTCCTGGAGCATCCGATTAATGTCGGAGGTCGCCTCCGACGTGCGCTCTGCCAAAGCCCGCACTTCGGACGCGACGACGGCAAAGCCGCGTCCGGCCTCCCCGGCCCGCGCCGATTCGATCGTGGCATTGAAGGAGAGCATCTTCGTGTGCTTGCTGATGTCGCTAATCAACCCGGCAATGGACGCGATCTCGGTAAAGCGGCCCTCTAGCCGCGATACCAGCAGTTTAATCTGCTCGATTGTATTACTTGGTCGATTTGCCGTTTTAGGGGTAGCGGGCTTGGCGGCGTTCATCTTTTCGAGGGACATCTGAGACGCGTGCATCAGCCCACCTTTAAAAAATCAAAAGAGGAACAAGAGAAAACTATCGCTATCCC
>NZ_LAJY01000679.1 GCF_000963705.1 Elstera litoralis
CGAGCTTCAGATTCTTCCACTCGCCAAAAGCTTCGGTCAACGGAGCTTTTGACTGCTTGCCTTCAGCTTTCATGCGCTGGAAGGTCGGCGATTCATTCAGCTTCGTCCGAATCCAGACCGAGATCGCCAGCAGGAAGATCGAGATCAGGAACGGCACGCGCCAGCCGTAATCATCGAAATCCTTCGGGCCGAAATAATTGCGGCACCCGAGGATCACGAGCAGCGAGAGGAACAGCCCCATCGTTGCCGTCGTTTGAATCCACGCCGTATGCGCACCGCGTTTACCCTGGGGGGCGTGTTCGGCCACATAGGTGGCAGCGCCGCCGTACTCACCGCCCAGCGCCAAGCCTTGCAGCAAGCGCAAAATGATGAGGATAATCGGCGCGGCAACGCCGATTTGGGCGTAGGTCGGCAGAATACCGACCCCGAAGGTCGACGCGCCCATGATGATGATCGTCACGAGGAAGGTGTACTTCCGGCCGACGAGATCGCCGATACGTCCGAAGAAGACGGCGCCGAAGGGGCGCACGGCAAAACCGGCGGCGAACGCCAGCAGCGCGAAAATCAGCGCTTGGGTTTCCGGCACGCCGGAAAAGAACTGCTTTGCAATGGTCGCAGCCAAAGACCCATAGAGGTAGAAGTCGTACCATTCGAAAACGGTACCGAGCGAAGAAGCGATAATAACCTTACGCTCCTCCGCCGGGGTGGTCGCCGGAGCGCCCCGTGCTATGCTGGACATTTCTGACTCCCTAAACTTTATCTTTATATTTTGTCTGGTGGCTTTATTTCCGAGTAGGAAGGCCACCGGAAACAAAACATCCATTCAGACGGTACAGAGGTTATATTCGGAACGCGA
>NZ_LAJY01000068.1 GCF_000963705.1 Elstera litoralis
CGCTGTTGGTGGAATTGGCACCCTTATCATAACCAGCCGATTTAATCGCGGCCTTGCCCCAGCCGGTTAACTTAAGTTCCAAGGGGGACTCATCCGCACTTGTTGCTTTCCACCCTTGCCAATTTTGTGCAAAAGCAGGGCTCGCGGCTGTAACGAGGATGATGGCTGGGATGATGTTTAATAGCTTCAGTTCAGGCGCCCAATTGGTCACGATCATACCTCGTCCGAGTCCAGAAAGTCCGAGGTAAGTAGCACAATGGGCGGGTACGAGCCACAGAGTTAATCAAATTTTAATCGAATACCATTGTATTTAACTCAGCCCATTCAGTTTGCCCCGCACCTCATAAGGGTTTTTCGGCCCCCATTTTTCGAGGAAGCTGGACAGTTCGGGGTCGAGTTTTTCGGGCAGCATCACGACGAGTTTGACGTATTGATCGCCGCGCGCGCCGTCCTTACCGGGAATGCCCTTGCCGCGTAAACGCAGGGTGCTGCCCGAGTTAGAGCCGCGCGGCACTTTCACCGCAACGCGCCCATCGATGGTCGGCACGGTGACGGACGCGCCAAGAATGGCTTCTTGCAGCGTGACCGGCACCTCAAGGTGGATATCCTTCCCCTTGGCAACGAAAAACGGGTGCGCATCCACATGGATTTCGATGAAGGCATCGCCCTCCGGCCCGCCGTTGAAACCGGGCTGGCCCTGACCGCGCAGGCGCAGTTTGTTGCCGTCTTCGGTGCCGGGGGGGATATTGACATCCAACGAGCGCCCGTCGGCGGTGGTCACGCGGCGCTTACCCCCATTGGCGGCGGTGACAAAATCGACCGTAAGCCCGTAGGAGACATCGGCCCCTCGGCGCGTACCAGCACTGGCCGTGCCGCTGCGCGTGCGGAACCCGTCGAAAATATCATCGGCGTCGAAATCGAAGGTGCCGCCCTTTTGCCCGAACCCGCCGCCGAAGCCACCGAAGCCGCCAAAGCCACCGCCCGCGCGGCGGGCTCTCGGGCGCTCGTTGCCGCTGGCATCGATTTCTCCCCGATCATAGCGCGCGCGCTTTTCGGTATCCGACAGCAGATCATGCGCGGCGGAAATATCTTTGAACTTGGTTTCGATAGCCTTATCGCCCGGATTAAGATCCGGGTGAAACTGTTTGGCGAGCTTGCGGTAGGCGCTTTTAATCGCATCCGCATCCGCCGTTCGCGGCACGCCTAAAACCTCGTAGGGATCGCGCATGGGGATAGTTTACCTGTCTTCTCTACACGTTGGCGATTGGGAGCGGACCCTGTCGAACATCGGTCGGCGTCCACCCTCATCCCACACACTTCACATATAACGGCAAGCCCTCTGGTTCAAGGGACCCGCGTATCCCATAGTGGCTTGGCGGTGCCCCTATTGGTCGGGGGTGCGATAGAAAGGATATGACAATGTTGATCGATCGCCCGATTTCGGCGGTGGCCCTCACGGTTATGGACTCGCCCTTCACGCAGTTCGGCCACTGGTTCGACGAAGCCTCGGCCCGCGAGATTAACGATCCGAACGCGATGGCGCTGGCCAGCGTTTCCGCCGAGGGGCGGCCCTCCGTGCGCATTGTGTTGATGAAGGGGTTCGATGCGAACGGCTTCGTTTTCTACACCAACACGCAGTCGCGCAAAGGCGGTGAGTTGCTGGCGAACCCGTTCTGCGCACTCACCTTCCATTGGAAAACGCTGGAACGTCAGGTTCGTATCGAAGGCAAAGCCAGTTTGGTCGACGATCAAGAGGCGGATGATTATTACCATTCCCGCCCGCGCGGCAGCCAAATCGGCGCCTGGGCGTCGGAGCAATCGCGCCCCTTGCCGGATCGTCCGACCCTGGAAGCGCGCGTTGCCGAGGTCGAAAGCCGCTATCCCGAGGGGGAAATTCCGCGCCCGCCGCACTGGACCGGCTTTCGCGTCGTACCGGAGCGGGTAGAATTCTGGCAAGGCATGCCCTATCGTTTGCACGACCGCCTTGTTTATGAGCGGGCGGGCGATGCTTGGACGGCTTTCCGGCTGTTCCCGTAGATGCAATCGCGGCCCCCAATGTCATCCCCCGTCCAAATGCGCTGGGCGCAACGCGCTACCGAAGCGGCGGTTTTGACCGCGCTGGTGCTGATCGGCCTGAAAACCTGGGCCTATCTTGCCACCGGCGCGGTGACGATGCTGTCCAGCTTGATCGATTCATCGCTGGATGCCGTCGCCTCGCTGGTCACGCTGATTGCGGTACGGGGAGCACAGCGCCCGCCGGACGCCGAGCATCGCTTCGGGCACGGCAAGCTGGAGCCGTTGGCGGGGCTGGCGCAGGCGGCGTTCATTATGGGGTCGGCCAGTTTGCTGCTGATGGAGGCCGTGCAGCGCTTCATCACCCCGCAGCCGGTACAGATGCCGACTATCGGTATCGGCGTGTCGGTGGCGGCGATTGGGCTGACGTTGATTCTGGTCATGTTTCAGCGTTGGGTTTTGCGTCGCTCAAACTCGCTGGCGGTGGAGGGGGACAGTCTGCATTACGTCAGCGATCTCGTGACGAATGTCATCGTCCTCTTCGGTCTCTGGGCCTCGGATCGGTTCGGCCTGCCGTGGCTCGATCCGTTGCTGGGGCTGGTCATTGGGGCGATTGTTGTGCGCTCGGCCTGGGGCATTGGCGTGCGCGCCTATCAGGTGCTGATGGACCGGGAGGTTTCCGATGACGTGCGTCAGCGCATCATAGCGATTATCCGAACCGTTCCAGGGGTTTCGGGCGCGCATGATTTGCGCACGCGGGAAGCGGGGCCGGATCTCTTCATTCAGCTTCATCTGGAACTGCCCGATACGCTGCCGTTGATCGAGGCGCATCAGATTAGTCATGACGTCGAGGCGCGCTTGTTGGAGGATTTCCCGCACGCCCAGATTATCATTCACCAAGACCCGATTAGTGTCGTCCGGCCCGATTTGCGCGGCACGGCGGCCTAGGGAATGGGCTTCCGCGACAGCGCTTTCTATTTTTCGCAGTTTCTCTCGCGGCTGGCCGATCAGATTCTGCTGTTTCTGGTCCCCTTGATCGTTTTTCAGATCACGGGCAGCGTCGGCTGGTCGGGCGTGGCGTTTTTCATCGAAACTCTACCGCGCTTTGTGGCGTTTCCAATCGCCGGAATCCTGGCCGACCGGCTGCCCGCCTATCGCTTGATCCGCTGGAGCCAAGGCCTGCGCGCGGCGGTATGCGTGATCGGTAGCCTTGGCGCGCTCAGTGCGGGCGGAATCGGCTGGTTACTGTTTCTATCGGCGGTGAGCGGCGCGCTGACGACGCAAGCTTGGATCGCGCGCGAGGGGATTTTACCCCAGCTTTTCCCAGGGCAACGTCTGGAAAAAATCCTCTCCGCCACCACGCTCGCCGATCAATTGGGCATGGTGCTGGGGCCGCTGGTGGCAGCCCTGATGCTAGCCTGGATGCCGTGGGAATATGCGGTGGGGGCGACGGCGCTGCTGTTCCTGCTGGCCGATCAAGTGCTGCTGCTCTGGTGGCGGCGGGTAAAGCCAGTGATCGCCGATCCTGCCCCGGCATCCGGGCCGTGGTATCAGCCGCTTCGCATCGCTTTTGGGCATATTCAGCGGCTGCCCGGTTTGAAGATGACCATCTTTCTTGCGGTTGGCGTCAATCTGGTGTTGGGCGTCACGCTGGCGACGGCAGCCGCCCTGGTAACGGGCGCGCTGGCGCAATCCGACCAGAATTACGCGCTGCTGCAAACGGCGGGCGCGGCGATGACGGTGCTGATCCTCACGATCATCGCCCGCAAGCCGATCCCGGTTGGCGTTTTGGGCGGGCTTGCCTATGGGATGATCGCGCTCGGCGGCTTCCTCACCGGCATCGCCCAGCATCCGGCGGTCTACGCCATCGGCTTTTTGCTGATTATCGGCTTTGATAAAATGTTCGCCGTTTATATGCGCAGCCTGCGCCAGCGCCTCATTCCGGCGCAGGATTTCGGCAAAACAACCGGCGTTATCGTGCTGCTGAACAATCTCTCCCAACCGCTCGCCGGCGCGCTGGTCGGTTTCACGGCGGGGCCAGAGGAGGCTAGGGTTCTGATTCTCATCATCACCGCCTGCGTGTTCCTCAGCGGGTCGGCGGCGTTGGTGGCGGTGCGCCGCGCGGTTCAGGGGAGCCGTTGACCGAAAAATAGCGTCCAATTCCCGCCCAGACTGGTCTGAGTGATCGGGCGACCGTCTTTGAGTAGGGGCAAGACGCTAGCGTCCTGGGTGAGGCGATACCAGGGCTCGGCCCAGGCGATTTTATCGGGCCGCAGCTTGCCGTCTCCGGTGCGAACGGTTTCCTGGGTGATCCCCGTTTTGGCGGCCATATAGGCGGGATCGGCAAGATCATCGCGCACGCGGTTGGCGAGGCGGCGGAGGCTGGCGATATCCGCTTCCGATAAGCCCGAGGCGTTGCGCTGAAGGGTTGCCGCCATCATCAGCATCGGCGTGAGGGCGAACACGTGATAATGGATCGCCCGCTGGCCCCGGCTGACTTCCAGCGGCAAGGAACCATCGGCCTGAATTTCGGTAAGCCCGTCCTTGAAGCGTTCTTTGGCCCAGTCAAATAACTCAGCATCGTCGGCAGCTACGGCGGCGAGCATCACCGTCGCTCCCGCCCAATTCTGGTGATTGTTGCGTGCTGAGGTATTCTTGGGGTTAGCCCGCTTCGCCGGGCCGTAATCCTTTTGAACATCGAGGGCGATGCGCTTAAACCACGCGCCGATCCGATCACAGGCGGCATTGCCGGTACAAACGCCCGGTGTTTCTTTAAGCGCAGAAAAGGGCAGGGCGAGGGCCCCCAGCATCCATTTGCGTTCGAACCCCGCCTGTCGGCGCTCTTTCATCGTGCCGAGCAGCGCGTCGGCCGCCGCCCAACTTTCGAGCCACGTCAGTGCGCAGGCGGCATTGTCGCGGTTGCCGGTTGCGAGGTAGGATTCGGTTAAGCGTTCAATGCGGTTCACATACTCCCTTAGGGGGCGTAGCGACTGCCGGTTCGCCTGAACGATGGCCGGGTCTTCGATGCTATGGGAGGCGTCTGAATAAAAGGCGCGCGCCTCAATATCCCGGATGGGGGCGGGGGGCGGGGGGCAGGCTTTCTCGGGCGTCTTTGGCCCGTAAAGCGGCGCAAGCGCCTTGGCCTCGGCGATATCGACGGGGCTATGCAAGCCCGTTGTGGGCGCAATTGTCTTTCTCGCCATCGTGCTGCATCCCGAAACCGACACCGCAAGGGCCGTTAGGGGGATGCAACACGCGAGGCGAACCCGCATGCTTTAGGCTGCCTGCTTCTTGAGGGCCAGCACCTGCCATACGTCGAGCAACGCCGCAATGAGATGATCGATCATCTCATCCGTATGCAGCGGGCCGGGGGTGATGCGAATGCGCTCCGTGCGCGCGGCACGGTGGGATAATTGATCGGCTGGACGTAAATATCGTGCCGCTCCAACAGTAGATCGGTGACTTGCTTGGCAAGGCTGGCGTCGCCGATCATCACCGGAACAATGTGGCTTTCGCTATCCAGCAGGGGCAAACCGACTGCCGCTAAACGCTGTTTGACGACGGCCACCCGGTCGCGCTGGGCCTGCCGTTCGGCCTCGCTGTTCATCAGGTGATTGATCGAGGCGCGCGCCCCTGCGGCGATCACGGGCGGCAGGGCCGTGGTGAAAATGAACCCCGGCGCATTGGAGCGGACGAAATCCACCATCGCCGCCGACCCGGCGATATAGCCGCCGACCATGCCGAAGGCTTTACCAAGCGTGCCTTGAATAAGGTGCAGCCGATGTTCGATGCCACGCTCCTGCGCGACCCCGCCACCGCGCCGGCCGTACATGCCGACCGCGTGAACCTCGTCGAGATAGGTGAAGGCACCGTAACGGTCGGCCAAGTCGCAAAACTCGGCGATTGGGGAAATATCCCCATCCATCGAATAGACGCTTTCGAAGGCAATCAGCTTCGGGCGTTTCGGGTCGACCTGCTTCAGTTTGGCTTCCAGATCGGCGGGATCATTGTGCCGGAACACATGCTTTTCCGCGCCGGAATTGCGGATGCCCGCGATCATCGAATTATGGTTCAGCGCGTCCGAGAAAATGACGCAATTAGGCATCATCTTCCCCAAGGTGGCGAGGCTGGTTTCATTCGCCACATAGCCGGAGGTGAAAACCAGCGCGGCTTGCTTCCCATGCAGAGCCGCGAGCGATTGCTCCAGCAGCACATGTTCATGGGTGGTGCCCGCGATATTGCGCGTGCCGCCCGCGCCGGTGCCGAGCCGGTCGATGGCCTGATGCATCGCTGCGCGTACGCGGTCATGCTGCCCCATACCGAGGTAATCGTTGGAGCACCAAACCGTGACTTCGCGCGGCCCCGCCGGACCGTGGTACAAAGCCAACGGAAAAACGCCCGGCCTGCCGTTCGAGATCGGCGAAGACGCGGTAGCGCCCCTCGTGTTTCAAGGCTGCGACCTGCGTCGCAAAAAACTCTTCGTACTGCATGGCACGACCATAGCGCGCTCGCGCCGAAAGGCAAATGCGGCAGATCAATTTCGGGCGAACAGCCCAGCTATCCGCTGAACGCAGGGCAGCATCTTGTTTGCCTTGGGAGCCTCAGGCATACTGCTATCAAATGCCGCCCGGTCTGTTGGATCGGCCTCGACTGCCGAGCTCTATTCTCTTCATGTGCACGTACAATGCCGTACGCTCGCCAATGGCGGCGGCGCTTTTGCGCCTCAGCCACGGGAAGAAGGTCTATGTCGCCTCCGCCGGGGTGCGCGCGGGCGAAGCGGATGGGTTCGTGATGGCAGCTATGGCGGAATTGGGCGCGGATTTGCGTCGCCATTACCCGACGCTGCTGGAAGATTTGGAAGATACCAACTTCGATTTGATCGTCACCCTATCGCCGGAAGCCCATCATCGGGCGTTGGAACTGACCCGCACCCAGTCGGTCGAGGTTGAATATTGGCCGACCGAAGACCCATCGGTCGCCGAGGGCAATCGCGAAGAACGGCTGGCGGCCTATCGGATGGTGCGCGATAAGTTAGCCGACCGGATTGCTGATCGTTTTCCGTAAAAAACGGGCGAAAAAGCGGCTTCGGCGTGGCAATCAGAGCCGCCCTGCGTAGGTTTCGCTTGACCCCGCGCATCCAAAGCATCACTTAAGAGCACCCAATACGCCCGCGCCGGGATCCCCTGTCGCCGGGGCGTATTCTCATTGTCTCGTTCAAGGAAGACTATGGCGAAGGAAGAAGCTATCGAGTTCTCCGGCACTGTGTCGGAACTGCTGCCGAATGCGATGTTCCGCGTGAAGCTGGATAATAATCACGAAGTTCTGGCCCATACCTCGGGCAAGATGCGCAAGAACCGTATTCGCGTTCTGGCCGGCGACCGCGTGAATGTGGAAATGACGCCCTACGACCTCACCAAGGGTCGCATTACCTTCCGCTTCAAATAACGTATTGCAGCCGTGAGCTCCTTAATCCTGGCGTCCGCCTCGCCGAGACGCTCGATTTGTTGCGGCAGATTGGGATTACCCCTGCTGCCGTCGATCCGGCCGATCTCGATGAAACGCCGCACCCGCGCGAACTGCCGCCCCGCCACGCCCTGCGCTTGGCGGAGGAGAAGGCGGCGGCGGTCGCCCCACGCCACCCGGCAAGTTTCGTGCTGGCCGCCGATACGGTTGTCGCGGTCGGGCGGCGCATTCTGCCGAAAGCGGAGGATGAAGCGACGGCGCGGGCCTGCCTTGTGCTTCTGTCAGGCCGCAGCCACCGGGTTCACGGCGGGATTGCGCTTGCGGGGCCGAACGGCCTGCGCCGCTCCCGCTTGGTGACGACGCGCGTCACCGTAAAACGCCTCACCGAGACCGATATCGCCGCCTATCTCGCGAGTGGCGAGTGGCACGGCAAGGCCGGGGGTTATGCCATTCAAGGGCTGTTCGCCCGCCATGTGACTGCCATCAGCGGTTCTTACTCCAACATCGTCGGCCTTTCGCTGTCGGACATCGGCGCGATGCTCGACGGGATCGGGATTCGCGCGTGAGCCTGGACCGGCCCGAGGCGGGGATTATTCTCTCCGAGGGTCCCGGCGAAGTGCGCGGCGTGCGCTTGATCGACGGGCGTTGCGCGGCGTTTACCGTCGCCCGCGTCGGCGAACTGCCGCTGGGCACGGTCTGCCGGGGCATCGTGCGGGCGACCCTGCCGGATGTTGGGGCTTTTATCGATATCGGCACGGGCGCGGAAGCGTTCCTTGGCGGCACGAGTGCTGCGAGCCTGCCGCTCGGCACCCGCCTGCTCGTGCAAGTCAGCCGGGCCGCATCGGGCGATAAGCCGATGGGCGTTACGCGGTCGATGGAATGGGCGGGAGCGCGGCTTTCCTTATTTTTCCTAGAGGGCCGCAGCGGCGAGCTTTCCGTTGCGCGGCAGTTGCCGGAAGCCGAGCGCACGCGCCTGCGGGCGGTTCTGGCGGAGCTTTTGCCCGCCGCGCGGCTGGCGGGCAGGCTTTCGGGCTAACGGCGTTGCCCGCCGCCTCGGGCCTCTACCGCAAAGCCTTGGCGCAGGAGCTTGTCGTGCTGCTGGCCCAGGCCGATAGTCTCAGCCGCGACGGCGCGCCCGGCCCCGCCAACGGTGCGGCGGCCCCGGTTCTGCGCGTGCTCGCGGCGTTGGGGGCGAAGGCCGACCCAATTATCGCACCCCTCACGCTCGCGCCCGAGCTGCGCGCGGCGGGATATGATCCGCAACTTGCCCCGGCTTTGGTCGATCCGTTTGTGAACTTGGAGATCGACGCCGAGTTGGCCGAAGCCTGTGCCCCCGATGTCACCCTGCCGGGCGGCGCGCGGCTCTCGATTGAGCAGACGCGCGCGCTGACCGCCATCGATATCGATAAGGGCGGCGATACGCGCCCGCCGGAAGCGCTGGTCACGGCCTGCCTCCTCGAAATCGCGCGGCAGCTTCGATTGCGGGGGGTTGGCGGGATGGTCGTGATCGATCCGCCGCGCCTGCCCGCTGCGGCGCTCAACCGGGCCTTGGACC
>NZ_LAJY01000680.1 GCF_000963705.1 Elstera litoralis
CCGCGCCATGCAGCGCAGCCTTGCCGCCAATCAACCGTCCCCCACCCTCTCATTCGAGCGCGCCAGCCTGTATGCGATTGCGGTGAATGAGGAAAACGCTAACGGGGGCCGCGTCGTGACCGCCCCGACCAATGGCGCGGCGGGGCTTATTCCGGCAGTGCTGCATTATTACGTCGATTGCTGGGCCGAGGGGGCGAATGAGGCGCGGATTTTCGAGTTTCTACTGACGGCAGTCGCCATCGGGAGCCTGTTCAAAACCCGCGCCTCGATTTCCGGGGCGGAGGTTGGCTGTCAGGGCGAAGTCGGCGTCGCCTGCTCGATGGCCGCCGCCGGGCTCGCCGCCGTCTTGGGCGGCAGCAACGCCCAGATCGAAAACGCCGCCGAAATCGGTATGGAACATAATCTCGGCCTCACCTGCGATCCGATTGCGGGCCTCGTGCAAATCCCCTGCATCGAGCGCAATGCGATGGGCGCGGTCAAAGCCATCAATGCCGCCGCCCTCGCCCTACAAGGCGACGGCACGCACCGGGTGTCCCTCGATCAAGTCATCGAAACCATGCGCCAGACCGGCCACGATATGATGAGCAAATACAAGGAAACCGCCCAAGGCGGCCTCGCGGTGAATGTGGTGGCCTGTTAGGAAAGTGTCAGGGGCCTTTGCCCCTAACAACCCCAGCCAAGGGGATTACCCCTTGGCAATCCCATTTCCTCTAGCTGACTTATTCGAGGCCGTGGAATGGGAAAGAATCGCGGATTCTCAAGGGGCCGTAGCCCCTTGAGCGGGGCTCCGCGCGTTTGACGCGCAAGGCGCATCGGGGGCAGAGCCCCTCACGGTAACGCTGGCAACCTCTAGATAACGCTCTCTTCAACGGCCAAATCGGCGGCGTGCCGGTCACGGCCCAGCAGCCGTCCGAGGGCGTGAAAGCCTTTTTCCACATCGGCGCGACAGCGCGGTGTGCCCAGCGCGACGCGGATACCGTCGCTGACCGTGCGCCCGACGCAGAAGGCGGAGGTTGGCGATAGAATCACCCCCTCGCGCCGGGCAGCGGGAATCAGCACATCGTCGCGCCAGCCTTCCGGCAGATCGAGCCACATATGGTAGGCATTCGGATGGCAGGGGCGCGGGCTAAGGCCGTAGTCGGCGAGCGCGTGCCGGGCGATGGCTTGCCGGGCCGCGCCTTCGATCCGCTTTTCCGCGACCAGCCGTTGCGCCGTGCCATCATCGACCCAGCGTTTGACGATTTCCGCCAT
>NZ_LAJY01000681.1 GCF_000963705.1 Elstera litoralis
AGAATATGGATATCCAGACCTTCCGCCGCGATACGGGCGAAATGGTGGTGTTCACCAAGGCTGGGCGCATTCTGGTCGATGGCACCGCAGTGCAGCTCTCGTACTCGACACCGAATACGATGAATACGGCGGATAACATCCCCTCGATTTCGATCAATGGCCAAACCCAGATCGACATTAAGTCGGAGTTCCGCGACGGCAAAATCGCCGGGCTGATTACCTCGGTCGATACCACCCTCAAGGGGGTCGCCAATCAGCTCAATCAACTGGCCGAATCGCTTTACGGTAACTCGGCCCGCACCTCGGGCGTCGTTGATGAAGCACAGTTTAGCGCCACCGGTACATCTTATCCCTTCGGCCGCTTAGCAACGACGCCGAACAATAATAGCGGTACAGTGACGAGCCCGACCTATATCGATATTTCCCGAACGGGCGGTGCCACATTCCAACTTGGCGTCAATTTTAATATTGGTGATACCATCACCTTTAATAATGGTGCGACGGCTCGTATTGACGCTGTGGATACCAATAGCGCGAGCGGAAATTTGCGGTTCAAGGTCTCCAACTGGACGGGCGGCTTTACAGTTGCCTCACCAGCCAACCAGTGGGCGACGAACATCGGCGTGACTGCGGTTCCCGCTAATACGGCGAATGTAACCGGTCTTGACGATGGGTTCCGTTTGTTCGCCAACGTCGATATCACCCATTATAGCAGCACGACTGGAAGCTATGAATTCCGCGATGCTGCCGCCAGCATTAGCCTGCATGCCGATCTCGACCCGAGCAAGGGCGGCAATGCCGGGTTGCTGGCACTCGCCAATGATCCCTTCACCAAGAACCTCGCCAAAACCCTGTCGGACACGTTTACGGCGGTCCAAGCGATTGGCCAGAGCATCGGCGGGGTTTCCTCGGGTTCCTATAGTTATGCGAGCTATGCGAAATCGATGGTGTCGCAAAACGCCATCGTCGCCAGCAAGACTTCGGCCGATGCCGATTTCCAAGTGGAATTCGTGCGCTCGCTGCAAAGCCAAGCCTCGGAGCTCGAAGGCGTGAATGTGGACGAAGAAATGGCCAATCTGGTGACCTACCAGAACGCCTATTCGGCCTCCGCTCGAGTTGTGACGACCATCAATGAAATGTTCGATACCCTGCTGGGTATCGGCGCTTAA
>NZ_LAJY01000682.1 GCF_000963705.1 Elstera litoralis
GGGAGATTTAACGGTTCCCCTAACTGTAAATGATCTCTTCCAGACTAACATTACAGTAAGCGTTAGCCTTCCAGAGGCTCCCGGATACCCCGCGAACACGCATGAGCAAGTTATTTCAGTCCAACCCACTCCCCTTGTTATCGCGGCTGTCTTCCCTCTCGACCCTATTATTAGGGTTCGAGTCGCCCCAGAAAATATAGCTGTTTCCGCCACCCTCGAATAAAAAATGGCGCAGAGTGATCTGCGCCATTTCCTCCGGCACATGAAGCGCCGTATGCGTTCCGCCTTAACCGACGATTTCGGTCCCGGCGAAGAAATACGCGATTTCAATCGCGGCATTTTCAGCCGAATCCGAGCCGTGAACCGAGTTGGCTTCGATCGACTCGGCGAATTCGCGGCGAATAGTGCCGGGTTCGGCCTTCGACGGATCGGTTGCGCCCATGATTTCGCGGTTGCGGGTGACGGCGTTTTTCGCCTTCCAGCACCTGCAAGACGACCGGACCCGAGATCATGAAGGACACGAGTTCGCCGAAGAACGGGCGGGCCTTATGGACTTCATAGAATTTTTCGGCCTGGGCCTGGGACAGCCAAGCGCGCTTCTGGGCGACGATTTTGAGGCCAGCTTCTTCGAAACGGGCATTGATCTTGCCGGTCAGATCGCGGCGGGTGGCATCGGGCTTCAGGATCGAGAGGGTACGTTCCAACGCCATGTCGGCATAACTCCAGTGGTGAGCGACTGAAAGGGCGGCCCGCGACCTGCGGCCCGCCCTTCGTCAGACTTAAATAGCGAGCGGGTTATACCCGCCTCCCCCCTCCACAGGCAAGGCCCAAAGCTAAACCGAGAAATACTTTGCCTGCGGGGTGTAGTACGACAATGGCAGAGGTTGACTGTTCGGGATGAAGTTGATCTTCGTCCGATAGGTTCACGCCGATCTGCTCGCCGCCTAA
>NZ_LAJY01000683.1 GCF_000963705.1 Elstera litoralis
AAATGCCAAGGCGCGTTCTGCAAGGCAGGGTAGTGAGTGATAAGTGCGATAAGACCGTTACGGTTTTGGTGTCGCGCCGCGTTATGCACCCTGTCTATAAAAAATTCATCACGCGGACGAAGAAATACGCCGCGCACGATGAAACCAACAACTTCAAGACGGGCGACTTCGTGAAGATTCGCGAATGCCGCCCCATCTCGAAGTCCAAAACTTGGGAAGTTGTGACCGATGAAACGGTTGCGACGGGCGAAGGAGCGTAACCCATGATTCAGGTGCAAACTAACCTGGACGTCGCCGATAATTCCGGCGCACGCCGAGTCATGTGCATCAAAGTTCTGGGCGGCTCGAAGCGGAAGACGGCTGCGGTGGGCGACGTTATCGTCGTTTCCATCAAAGAAGCCATTCCGCGCGGCCGCGTGAAGAAGGGCGATGTGCACCGGGCTGTTATTGTCCGGACCGCAAAAGAAGTGCGTCGGTCGGACGGGTCCTCGATCCGGTTCGATACGAACGCGGCGGTTCTGATTAATAAGCAGAACGAGCCCATCGGAACCCGTATCTTCGGCCCGGTGACCCGTGAACTGCGGCTCAAGAACTTCATGAAGATCATCTCGCTTGCTCCGGAAGTGCTGTGATGTCCTTGAAATTGAAAATCAAGAAGGGCGACCAGGTCGTTGTGACGACCGGTCGTGACCGCGGCAAGACGGGCGAGGTTCTCGAAGTTCTGCCGAAAGAAAACCGGGTTAAGGTCCAGGGCATTAATATCGTCAAGCGGCACACCAAGCCGTCACAGACGCAGCCCGGCGGCATTGTGGAGAAGGAAGCGACGATTCACGTCTCGAACATCTCCCACATCGACCCGAAGACCAAGCAGCCGACTCGCATCGGCTATAAATTCCTCGCTGATGGCCGCAAGGTACGCTTCGCTAAGCGTTCCGGCGAGCTCATCGACGTTTGAGGTGTAGCATGGCGACTCGTCTGCAAGATCATTATCAAGCCG
>NZ_LAJY01000684.1 GCF_000963705.1 Elstera litoralis
GTTACAGACCTTGCGGATGAGGTCTTCCGAGTGGGAGGCCAGCACGAGAATACTGGATTTGCCGACAAAGCTTTCCAGCCTCTCGGTGGCGCGCTCGATGAAATGGGAATCGCCGACGCTGACCCATTCATCCATCAGAATAATATCCGGCTCCATGCTGGTGATGATGGAGAAGGCGAGGCGCAGCACCATGCCCGACGAATAGGTGCGCACCGGCAGATTGATGAACTCGCCCAAATCGGCGAAATCGATCACCTCATCCAGCCGCGCATCGATGGCGCGGCGGTTCAGGCCGTGGAACATGCCCTTCAGATAGATATTCTGCAGGCCGGACAGTTCGTAATCGAGGCCCAACGACACATCGAGTAAGGAGGCGATGCGCCCCTGCGCGCGGATGCGCCCGCTGACCGGCGGATAGGTGCCCGCCAGCGCTCGCAAGAGAGTGGTTTTCCCCGCGCCATTGACGCCGACGAGGCCGAGCCGGTCGCCGTCTTTCAGGTGCAGATTGATCTTATTCAGCGCCCGCGCCACCACATGCCCGCTCTCCTGCTTCAGGCGGCTATTGCCGCCGCCAAGCCGCAGCAGGCTTTTGCGCAAGGAGCGGTTTTCGGCAGTGAAAACCGGAATATCGATGGTGACGTTTTCGAGAAGAATATCGGCCATGAGCTAAAGCCAATAGGGCATGCGGCGCTTGGTAAAGCCGACGCAGAGAAAAGCAAGGATCCAGCCCCCAACGGCGAGGCCACCGACAACCCACCAGTTCAGCGGATCGATGGCTTTGCCCAGCAAGGGCGCGCGCAGAATTTCGACGAGATGATGAAACGGGTTGGCGTCCACAATCATGCGCCGGTCCTTCACCAAATCGGCAGCCCAGATCACCGGCGTCACCAGAAAGGCGATTTGCGTGAGGTTGGTGATGATCGGAATCATGTCGCGGTAGCGCAGGCAGAGCGTGCCGAGCACGATCACCACCCACACAGCATTCAGCACCAGCAGCGCAAAGGCGGGCAGGGCGAGCAACACGCTCCAATCGAGCTTGATCTCGAAAAACAGCGCAACGCCGATATAGACGATGAAATTATGGACAAACAGAATCACTTCCGTCGCCACACTGCGGAAGGCATAGAAGCTCATCGGCAGGGGGATTTGCTTGATGATGCTTTCCATATCGA
>NZ_LAJY01000685.1 GCF_000963705.1 Elstera litoralis
CGATATTGGCATTACGCAAACCGCCAATCATTGTATAGGTGCGGTTGGCCGCAGGCGCGATCGGCGTGTCTTCAACATAATTTGACCCAACCTGCGTCAGGTCCTTCATGATGAGACTATCGTTCGGCAAGAATGCGATCTCGTTCAGCGGCTCAATATAAGCCCGAACCGTCTCCGCGCCCCCCGTTGTGGCGGAATGATAGATGATCCGGCCCCGGGCACCATTAGTGCCCTCGACGACGCGTCCCGCCTCAATCGCGTCATCCGTGCCTTGACGGATTAACTCGATGGTGGTGAGGGGCGGAAGGTCAGCCTTATAGGCTTGTAAAACGGCTGGATTATCGGGATCGGGGCGATAATAGGTCTTGGTTGCGGCGTCATAGTTCGTTAGCGGGGCAACCGCCGAATTCACCCGATCAAGCGGACCTGTGGGGTTATTGACCGGGTCCCGGACGGGGGCGGCCGGAACGGTCGACGCGACACCTGCGGTATAAGAAAGCGTCTTTACCGGCGCGGTATTCACATTCGAGCCTGAGAACAAATAGCGCTCGCCATCGTTCAGGTTCAGATAATCCGTGACCTGATTGAGGAGGTCTTTTGCCAGCGTGGGCACATCCGGGGGCGTCGTCGCATCCGATAGTTGCGCCAGATAGCCATTCAGCGTGCTGATCGATTTGTCGATCGCTGCAAGCGAGCTATCCATCAGCTTCATGCGATTGGTCGCAATGCTAATGTTGCGATTATACTGATCAATCTTCGCCATCATCCCGCTGGCGGAAATGATCGAGCCTGCGTCGGACGCCACACCCGCGAAGGTTTGGGACTTAAAGCCCGTGCTGATC
>NZ_LAJY01000686.1 GCF_000963705.1 Elstera litoralis
CGCTCCAACAGCGCGGCAAGAACCACCCCATGCAGCAGGATCGAGCCGATCAATCCGAGTGGGCCGAGGCTTTGCGCCAGACGGCTTGCGGGGGCAGCAGGCGTCACAGGCCGACATCCTCGCCAGGGCCGATGGTCTGCACGGCCCTGGCTTCCCAAACCGCCAACGCTTCCAACCCGTCGCGGTGGAGTGCGCGCAAGGTCGGAATGGCGGTACGGTCCTGCGGGTCGGCCTCGAGCGCGCGGGCGACGGCGCGCAGGCGGGCGAAGCCGTAGTTTCCGGCGGCTCCGGCGAGCTTATGGGCGGCGTCGGCGCGGGCGCTGGCTCAATCGCCTCGGTCAGATCGGTCAGATAGCGCTCCAGCACATTGCGGCAGACGGCGAGCAGGCGGCGGGTTTCCTCCTCGCCCAAAGCTTCCCAGAGTTCGTTGAGCGGTTGCGGGTCGAGCAGCGGCGGGCCGGTGTCGGCGTCCGCCTGGGGCGGAAGCTCGGGTTGCGGCTCGCTGCGCCACGCGGCGGGCATGCCTGCGCCCTCCTGATCCCACAGCATTTTCGCCGGAGGAAATCACCGCGAGCGCGCGGTCGAGCCGGGCCGAATCGATCGGTTTGCCGAGAACGCCCGACATGCCCGCGCGGCGGCAGGCGGCGAAAATATCGGGCATCAGATTGGCGGTGACGGCGAGGATCGGCAGCGGCTCGGCCCGCTCGGTGGCACGGGCGAGCAGGCGGCGAGACACCTCATAGCCATCCATGCCGGGCAGACGCAGATCGACCAGCACGGCATCGACGCGGTGACTTTCAAAGGCGGTCAAGGCCTCAGGCCCATCCTTGGCGATGACGACACGGTGGCCGGAGCGTCGCAGCAGGCCGGAGAGCACCTGCCGGTTGACCTCCTCATCTTCGACCAGCAGCACCACCAAGGCGGGCGCACTGCGTGGTCGGGCTGGTGGGGCGGGCGGCGGGGGCGAGCGTGCGAATGGCAAAGCCGAGGTCGATCCAGAAGCGGCTGCCGGCGCCGACCTGGCTTTCCACGCCCATGCGCCCGCCCATGCCCTCCACTAGCCGCTTGCCGATGGCAAGCCCCAGGCCCGAGCCGCCGAAGCGCCGGGCGGTGCCGGTTTCCACTTGGTAGAAGGCATCGAACAGGCGCGGCAGCGCATCGGGCGGAATGCCGATGCCGGTATCTTCCACCGTAAAGCGCAGCCAAATCTGCTCGCGGGCGGATTCTTGAACGGGGGCGCGGGTTACGGTTAAGCGCACGGCCCCGTTCGGCGTGAATTTCACCGCATTGCCCAGCAGGTTGAACAGCACTTGGCGCAACCGGGCGGGGTCGCCTAACAGATGTTGCGGCAAGTCGGGCTCCAGGGTGAGATCGACGCGCAGCCCCTTAGTTTCCGCCGTCACCCGCGTCAGATCGACCAGCCCGCGCAACAGCGTGCCGAGATTGAAGTCGCGGTTATCGAAGCTGACATGCCCGGCCTCGATACGCGAAATATCGAGGAGATCGTCGAGCAGCACCGACAGCATTTCGCCCGACTGCCGAATGGTCGAGACATAGGCGCGGGCGGTGGCGGACAGCGGTTCGGCTTCCAGCAGTTCCGTGAGCCCGATGACGCCATTCATGGGCGTGCGCAGCTCGTGGCTCATCACCGCGAGAAACTCGGTCTTGGCGTAGGTTGCGGCTTCGGCCTGTTCCTTGGCGGCGCGCAACTCGGCAGTGCGGTCGTCCACCATGCGGCGCAGGCCGGTTTGATAGGCGTAAATCTTGCCCGCCATATCGTTGAAGACTTCCGCCAGCCCGGCGACTTCCCGGCTCCCTTGCACCGGCGCGGCAGCGGCGCTTGCGTGCCGCCCAGCGCGCGCGCG
>NZ_LAJY01000687.1 GCF_000963705.1 Elstera litoralis
CGCCCCCTCCGCCAACCGCTCCGGCAAGGTCAGCCCGACCACCGCCGCGCATGTGGAGGAAGAGTTCGGCGCGCGTCTCGGCATGATTCTCGACGGCGGGCCGACGCGCGTCGGGCTCGAATCGACTGTGCTGGATCTGACTGGTGAGCGCCCCGTGCTGCTGCGCCCCGGCGGGGTAACGCGCGAGACGCTGGAAGCCTCCCTCGGAGAAATCGATGTGGCCGCTGAGGGCCAGCCTGACGGCCCCAAAAGCCCCGGCATGCTGCTGAGCCATTACGCTCCGCGCCTGCCGGTGCGCCTCACCTGCGACGATCCGCAGCCCGGTGAAGCGCTGCTCGCCTTCGGGCCGGACGTGCCGGAGGGTTTCGCGCTGGTTGAAAACCTGTCCCCGAGCGGAAACCCCGTGGAAGCCGCGACTAACCTGTTCGCCGCCCTGCGCCGCCTGGATCAACCCGAGTTGACTGGCATCGCCGTTATGCCAATTCCCTCTCAAGGCCTCGGCCTTGCCCTTCAAGACCGGCTGCGCCGCGCCGCCAGCCCCCGTTAATCTTCTGGAGTTTGAGACCGATCATGCCGACCGAGGCCGTTCTTTCCCGCCTGCACGAAATTCTTGGCCCGAAAGGCGTGATCGTTGATCCCGCGCTGATCGAACCGCATCTGGTGGAATGGCGCGGCCTCTATCGCGGCACCGCCCGCGTCGTTGTCAAACCGGCGACGACCGAAGAAGTCGCCGCCGTGGTCAAGCTTTGCGCCGAAACCCGCACCCCCATCGTCCCGCAGGGCGGCAATACCGGCCTCGTCGGCGGCGCGGTTGCCGATGAAAACGCAATTATCCTGTCGCTTGCCCGGATGAACAAAATCCGCGCGCTGGATAAATCGGCCTATACGCTCACGGTGGAAGCGGGCGTTGTGCTGGCCGATGTGCAGAAGGCGGCGGAAGCGGCGGACCGGCTGTTTCCGCTCAGCCTCGGCTCGGAAGGCTCCTGCCAGATCGGCGGCAATCTCTCCACCAATGCCGGGGGGACCGCCGTTTTGCGCTACGGCAATAGCCGCGATCTGGTGTTGGGGCTGGAAGTGGTGCTGCCGAACGGCGAGATCATCCACGGGCTGCACGGTTTGCGCAAAGACAATACCGGCTACGATCTGCGCCACCTGTTCTTAGGGGCGGAAGGCACGCTGGGGATCATCACGGCTGCCGTGCTAAAACTCTTCCCGCGCCCGCGCGATATCGCCACCGCCTTCGTTGCCGTCGAGAACCCGCAAGCCGCCATCGATACGCTGGCCCTCCTGCGCGAAAGCTCCGGCGATACGGTGACGATGTTCGAGTTGATGAGCCGTTTTTCCATCGAAACCGTGCTGAAACATGTTCCCGGCACCGCCGACCCGGTGGAAACCCTGAGCGCCTGGTACGCGCTGATCGAGCTTTCCTCCCCGCGCGCCGGTGGCGATTTACAGTCGGCGTTGGAAGAAGGCCTTGGCACGGCGATGGAAAACGGCTGGGTGACGGATGCCGCCATTGCCCAGAACGACAGCCAGCGCGCCGCCTTCCGCCGCCTCCGCGAGGAAATTTCGGACGCGCAAAAGCACGAGGGCGGGAGCATCAAACACGATATTTCCGTTCC
The DNA here is from genome assembly GCF_000963705.1 of Elstera litoralis. Taxonomy (GTDB): domain Bacteria; phylum Pseudomonadota; class Alphaproteobacteria; order Elsterales; family Elsteraceae; genus Elstera; species Elstera litoralis. The sequence goes on from NZ_LAJY01000687.1 coordinate 1,623, forward strand.
GCTTGCCGCCATCCCCACCTTCCTCGACCGCGCCGATGCCGCTATCGAAAAACTGATCCCCGGCACCCGCCCTTGCAGTTTTGGGCATGCCGGAGACGGAAACTTACACTATAATCTCTCCCAGCCGGTCGGGGCCGACCGGGAGGCCTATTTGCAGCAGTGGGAGGCGGCGAACCGGGTTGTGCATGATATCGTTCAGGAGTTGGGCGGATCGTTCAGCGCCGAACACGGTATCGGCAAGCTGAAGGTGCATGAACTCGAACAGTATAAATCGCCCGCCGCTCTTGAGGCGATGCGCCAAATCAAACGGGCCTTAGACCCGT
>NZ_LAJY01000688.1 GCF_000963705.1 Elstera litoralis
TCCATCTGCTTCTTCAAGGCTTCGAGATCGTCCAGCACCTTATCATCGGACACGGCGATTTGACGCCATTGACCCGGCGTAAGGCCCGCCAGCGTTTCGGTATCGACAATCGCCCCGGCTTTAACGCCGCGCGGACCCGAGGCGATGGTTTGCCCCAGCAGAAGTTCCTTCAAACGGCCATTGAAGCTGCGCTCCAGAATGACGCGTTCGTCGTCGCGATCCTTAGCGAGGCGTTCGATTTCCAAGCGTTCGATGGCAATCGCGCGCTCGTCCTTATCGACGCCGCGACGGGAGAAGACGCGCACTTCAACGATGGTGCCCGTAACCCCAGGCGGTACGCGCAAGGAGGTGTCGCGCACGTCGGAGGCTTTTTCCCCGAAGATGGCGCGCAGCAGCTTTTCTTCCGGCGTCATCGGCGATTCGCCCTTCGGCGTCACCTTCCCCACCAGAATATCGCCCGCTTTCACTTCGGCCCCGATGTAGACGATCCCAGCTTCGTCGAGGTTCTTCAGCGCTTCTTCACCGACGTTGGGGATATCACGGGTGATATCTTCCTGGCCGAGCTTGGTATCGCGCGCCATCACTTCGAACTCTTCGATGTGGATCGACGTAAACACGTCTTCCGACACGATGCGCTCGGAGATCAGGATCGAATCTTCGAAGTTGTAACCATTCCAGGGCATGAA
>NZ_LAJY01000689.1 GCF_000963705.1 Elstera litoralis
CAAAGGTCATCTGATAGGTGAGGAAGACGGTTTCCGGAATGGTGGCCGCCAGCGAATTCACGCTTTCCAGCGTCACGCCCGCCAGCATCACATTCGAGAGGCCGCCGATAAAGGCGCTACCTTCCGAAAAGGCCAAGCTATACCCAATCACGACCCAAAGGATCGTTACGATGCAGGTAATGGCGAAGGACTGCATGACCGTGGAAAGCACGTTCATCTTACGCACCATACCACCGTAGAATAGCGCTACGCCGGGGATCGTCATCATCAACACCAACAGGGTCGAGACGAGCATCCATGCCGTATCACCCGAATTAATTTCCACCTTGGCGGCGTCTTGGGCCAGGGCGGGTGCGGCGGCAAGGGCGACCGCAGCAAGGGTCGCCAAACCACGGCCGACCTTTTTAACGCTTTCCTGCATCGGGAAGGTTCCTTCTTGTCGAACGTCGGGGATCGTGAAACCTGACGGGGCCTGCGCCATTACAGCGCGTTCCCATCGGTTTCGCCCGTCCGGATCCGCACAGCGCGGCTAAGGTCGAGAACGAAAATCTTGCCATCGCCGATGCGGCCCGTGTGGGCCGCCTTTTGAATCGCTTCGACCACTTGGTCTTCCAGCTCATCGGCAACCGCGACTTCAATTTTTACCTTCGGCAGAAAGCTAACGGCGTATTCTGCGCCCCGGTAAATTTCAGTCTGGCCCTTTTGACGGCCAAACCCTTTAACTTCCGACGCTGTCAGCCCTTGAATGCCAAGAGCGGTCAACGCTTCGCGGACATCCTCCAGCTTGAACGGCTTTATGATCGCAGTGATCAGTTTCATAGCCCGGCTTCTCCCATATCACACCGTTCAGAACGGCATCGGTTGCGTTATAATCAAAAAGCGTG
>NZ_LAJY01000069.1 GCF_000963705.1 Elstera litoralis
GAACTGCCGTATTACGGGCGGGATGTGATGTTTTATTTGGAGGCCCGACCAGGTATAACCGGCCTTTGGCAAGTTAGCGGCAGAAGCGATACATCTTATGCTCAGCGAGTTATGTTTGATACTTGGTATGTGAAGAATTGGACCTTGTGGCACGATATTGCCATCCTGGCGAAGACAATTCCCGTTGTTTTCGCCAGAAAGGGTGCCGTATGAAGGGCGGCGGTAGTTTTTTTGTGCATCTTGTTCCACGGGCAGCGTACCCGAACGAACCGCGGACATGCGGAAGAGGAGAGGGTGCGGAATGGTGGTGAGCAGGACGCCCTTTCGGATATCGATATTCGGGGGGGGCACCGATTATCCGCGCTGGAGCCAGCGCCACGGTGGGGCGGTTCTGGGCATGGCTATCGATAAATATTGCTATGTGCGCCTTGCGCCGACGCAAGATGCCGCGACTGGGTATCGCATAAGCTACGCCCGCCGGGAACAGGTTGAAACGATCGCTGCCATCCAACACCCCGCCGTGCGGGCGGTCTATGCGGAAGAGGCCGTGCCACCGGGGCTGGATATGGTGCATGAATCCGATCTGCCGGCGCGGTCGGGCCTGGGTTCCAGCTCCTCTTTCGTCGTCGGTTTGCTCCATGCGGTGCGGGCACTGGCCGGGGAGCGCCCAAACAAGCGCTGGCTGGCCCAAGAGGCAATTCGGATCGAGCAGCAGGTCATTCGGGAGAATGTTGGCAGCCAGGATCAAGTTTGGGCTGCCTATGGCGGGCTCAACCATATTCGCTTTCATCCCTCGGGCGATTTCGAGGTGATCCCCCTGTCGCTCAGCCTCGCCCGTCGGGAAGAGCTTTGCGCGTCGCTGCTGATGGTTTCAACCGGCTTGTTCCGCATCGCCTCGGAGATCGCGGGACGGCAGATCGAGAATATCGACCGGCGCGAGGCGCAGTTGCATGGGATTGCCGCCCTGGTGGATGAGGCGGCGGCCTGGCTTGCGGACGATCATCTCCCGGTGCATCGTCTTGGCGAGCTGCTGCATCATTCCTGGATGCTGAAGCGGCAATTGGCCTCGGAAGTTTCCAATTCCGTCATCGACGAAATTTATGCGGAGGCTATCGCAGGCGGCGCAAGCGGCGGGAAACTGCTCGGGGCGGGCAACGGCGGCTTCATGGTTTTTTTCATCGATCCCGCGCGGCGTCAGGCGCTGGCGGACCGCCTCTCCCGGCTGCGCAGCGTTGCGGTTGGGATTGATGCGGCGGGAAGCGTAATTCTACCGTAATCACGGGCGGGCGATTCTCAGGGTTGAAGGATGGGCGGGCATGGGCACGGCGGATGTGAACGACCAGGAAACGATTGCTCGGCTTTACCGGGGCCTTGCCCGGATTCGCCGCGTTGAGGAGCGGGTGGCGGACATCTACCCGACCGACAAGATCAAAAGCCCGATCCATCTGTCCATCGGTCAAGAAGCTGTTGCGGTGGGCATTTGCGATGCGTTGCGGGCGGATGATGTCGTGTCCGGCACCTATCGCGGCCACGCGACCTATCTCGCCAAGGGTGGCGATTTACCGGCCATGCTGGCCGAGATGTTCGGCAAGGTCGGCGGGTGTGCGCGGGGTAAGGGTGGCTCCATGCATCTTGTCGGGCTGGAGCAAGGGATTCTTGGCTGCTCTGCCGTGGTCGGCTCCAATGTGCCGGTGGCGGCCGGCTATTCCCTTGCGCTCAAACGGCGCGGGCGCGGGCAGGTGGTCGTGGTGTTTTATGGCGATGGCGCCAGCGAGGAAGGCGGCGTTTACGAGACGCTGAATTTCGCAGCATTGCATAAACTGCCAATTCTCTTCGTCTGCGAGAATAATTTCCTGGCGATCCATGAACCCCTGACGCGTCGCTGGGCGGCGGATCAATTGACGGAGCGAGTGGCGACCTTCGGCATGCCCGCCCGTCGTATCGTGTCGGGGGATGTTTTCGAAATCCGCGCTGCCGCCGCCGCGCTGATCGACGGCATCCGTGCCGGGTCCGGCCCCGCGTTTTTGGAGTGTCATACCTATCGCTGGCGCGAGCATGTTGGCCCCGCCGAAGATTACGCCGCAGGCTATCGTGCCCGCGCCGATCTGGAGGCTTGGCAGGACAAGGATCAAGTGGCCCGTCTCGCCGCGCTGCTGCCCGATGCGGCGCGCAGTCGATCGACGCCGACATCGCGGTGGAGATAGACGCCGCCGTCCGCTATGCCGAAGAAAGCCCATTTCCCGCGCTTGAGGAACTCTACCATCATGTCTTCGCCTGATCTCCAACGGAGGAGCTTGCGTTATGTGGACGCGCTGCGCGAGGCAGTGGCGCAGGAGATGCGGCGCGACCCCGAGGTTTTCGTCTTCGGTCTCGATGTCGATGACCATAGGGCGATCCAGGGCTCGACCCAGGGGCTGCTGGAGGAATTCGGCGCGGACCGCTGCTTCACCACGCCGCTGTCGGAAGATGCGATGACGGGGGTTGCAATCGGCGCGGCGATGGCGGGTATGCGGCCCATCCATGTTCATATCCGCATGGATTTTCTCATGCTGTGCATGAACCAACTCGTCAATATGGCGGCCAAGGCCCATTACATGTACGGCGGGTCGGTAAAGGTGCCGATGGTGGTGCGCTCGATGATCGGGAAATCCTGGGGGCAGGGGGCACAGCATTCCCAAGGGTTGCACGCGATGTTCATGCATGTGCCCGGCCTAAAGGTGGTCGCGCCGTCCAATGCCTATGATGCCAAGGGCTGCCTGATTGCCGCGATCCGCGACGATAATCCCGTCATCTTCATGGAACACCGGCTGCTGTACTCGACCGAGGCCCTGGTGCCGGAAGCGCCCTTTACCGTTCCTTTCGGCCAAGCCCGGCAGATGCTGCGTGGCGACGATATTACCATTGTCGGCATTTCCAATATGGCGATGGAATGCGTGCGGGCGGCAAGCCTGCTCAGCGATCTTGGTGTCTCGGTCGATCTGATCGATCCGGTGAGTCTCGTGCCGCTCGACATGGCGACGATCCTGGCGTCAGTTCATCGCACCCGGCGGTTGCTGGTGGTCGATAACGCCTGGGTCTCAGCCGGGGCGGGGGCGGAAATCGTGGCCCAGGCCGCCGAGCATTTGGGGGGGGATGGACCGTTGGTCCTGCGCCGTCTCGGTTTTGCGCCAACGACCTGCCCGACGACGCCGGTGCTGGAAGCGGCCTTCTACCCCAATCCAACCAATATTGCGCAGGCAGCCTATCGCATGCTTGGGGGCGATCCCGCCTGGGAGCCGGATCCGGTGCAAGCGCAGCTAGCTTATCAGCAGGTTTTTAAGGGGCCGTTCTAGATGTTTTACGAACTTGCCGCCCCAAGCTGGGGCCAAGAAGAAGTCGATGCCCTCCAGCGGGTGATTGACTCGGGTCGCTTTACGATGGGCGCACAGGTTGCGGCCTTCGAGCAGGCGTTTGCCGAGTATTTCGGCATGCGGCATGCGGTGATGGTCAATTCTGGCTCCTCTGCCAATCTGGTGGGGATTGCGGCGCTCTGCCATCGGCAGGACCGGCCGTTGCAGCGCGGCGATGAGGTGATCGTGCCCGCGATTTCCTGGGCGACGACCTATCATCCCCTCCAGCAGTACGGCCTGCGCTTGCGCTTCGTCGATGTTGAGCTTGAGACACTCAATATGGACGTCTCGAAGCTGGAAGCCGCGCTGACGCCGCGCACCCGCGCCATTCTGCCGGTCTCCATTCTCGGCAATCCGGCGGCGCTCGACGTGATCCGGGCGTTCGCCGATGCGCATGGTCTCTATGTCTTCGAAGACAATTGCGAGTCGATGGATGCCGAGGTGGCGGGCCGTAAGACGGGCACCTTCGGCGATCTCAATAGCTTCAGTTTCTTTTTCTCCCACCATATCTCGACGATGGAAGGCGGGATGCTCCTGACGGACGATACCGAGCTTGCCCATCTCAGCCGGTCGTTGCGCGCCCACGGCTGGACCCGCGATTTGCCAACCGATAGCCCCATCTATCAGCGCCGGTCAGAGGATCATTTCGAGGCCTATCGCTTCATTCTGCCGGGCTATAACGTGCGCCCGCTGGAAATGTCGGGGGCAGTCGGTTTGGAGCAGCTAAAGAAACTACCCGCTATGACGGCTGCCCGCCGCCGCAATCTTGCGCTCTTCCAGTCGCTTTTTGCGGGGGATGAGCGGTTCATTATCCAGCGGGAGAATGGCAAAAGCTCCAGCTTTAGCTTCACGATCATTCTCAATCCCGCCGCTAAGTTGGATCGGCGTAAAGTCTTCGCTGCCCTGGCGGACGCGACATCGGCTATCGCATTATCACCGGCGGTTGCTTCCTGCGCCACGATGTCATTCAATATTTCGATCACGACATCGTCGGCGGAATCGAGAATGCCAATCTGGCCCATGACTATGGGTTTTTCGTCGGCAATCACCCCTTCGACCTAACCCCGCAGATCGAACGTTTGCGCGACGTGCTCGACACTGTTTGCCGCTGAAGGTGTTTTGATGACCGAGACTTACTCTATTCTCCTAACGGGCGGCGCGGGGTATCTGGGCGCGGTCATGGTTCCGGCCCTGCTGGCCGCCGGGCACCAAGTGACGGTGCTGGACAACTTCCTGTTCAAGCAGAATTCCTTGGCGGCGGTCTGTGCCGATCCGGCGTTCGACGTGGTGCGCGGCGATGCCCGGGACGCGGCGGTCCTGCGCCCGCTGGTGGCTAAGGCGGATATCGTCATTCCCCTGGCGGCGCTTGTTGGTGCGCCGATGTGCGATGCCGACCGTATCGCCGCCCAGAGCACCAATTTCGATGCCGTCCGCACGCTGCTGGATCTGCTGTCGCCCCAGCAGCGGGTTTTGATGCCGGTCACTAATTCGGGCTATGGCGTGGGCGAGCAGGGGCAGTTCTGCACGGAAGAATCGCCGCTGAAGCCCCTGTCGCTCTATGGGCGCAGCAAGGTCGCGGCGGAAGCCGCCGTTCTCGACCGGGGCAATGCCATTAGCTTTCGCCTTGCGACCGTCTTCGGCATGTCTCCGCGCATGCGGATTGACCTGCTCGTCAACGATTTCGTCTATCGCGCGCTTTACGACCGGGCGATCATTCTGTTCGAGCCGCACTTCAAGCGGAACTTCATCCATATTCGTGACGTAGCCCGGGCCTTCCTGCATGGAATCGCGCAGTTCGAGACCATGCGCGACCGGCCCTATAATCTTGGCCTGTCGGACGCCAATCTGTCGAAATGGGAGTTATGCGAGCGCATCCAGGCCCAGCTTCCCGATCA
>NZ_LAJY01000690.1 GCF_000963705.1 Elstera litoralis
CGCCCGTGGTGCGCGACCGCGCCACGATCCTGAGCGAAAACCCGCGCGTTGCCATCGAAACCCCGCGCACGAAGGGCTCCATCGCCCTCGTCGGCGGGCGGATCGACGATATCGTGCTGACGGGCTATCGCGAAACGGTGGACCCCACGAGCCCCCTGGTCACGCTGCTGCACCCGCTGGGCGCGGCGGACGCCTATTATGCCGAGTTCGGCTGGTCAACCGTCGATAAGAACCAACCCGTTCCCGGCCAGGACACGCGCTGGACCGCTGATACGGATAAGCTGACGCCGACGCAGCCCCTCACCCTGACGTGGGACAATGGCAAGGGCCTAACCTTTATCCGCCAATATGCGGTGGATAAGGATTATATGATTACCGTGACGCAACGGGTGGACAGTAAAGCCGATGCGCCGGTAACGCTCTATCCCTACGCCTTGGCCTCGCGCTCCGGCACGCCGATTACGCAGGATTTCTTCATTCTGCACGAAGGCGCCGTTGGTGTTCTCGGCGATATCCTGCAAGAGCACCAATATGGTGACATGCGCGAAAAGCCTGAGATTTCTGGCACCACGAAAGGCGGCTGGCTGGGCTTTACCGATAAATATTGGCTGGTGGCCCTGGTGCCCGACCAGGCCGATTCGGTGAAGACCTCGTTCCGCTATAGCAAGCCCAACGGGATTGAAAAATTCCAGGTCGATTATCTCGGCGACGCTAAAACCCTCGCGCCGGGCGGCAGTGTCGAGGCCAATCATCGCCTGTTCGCGGGCGCGAAAGAAGTCTCGCTGCTGCAACGCTATGAGACCGATCTCAAGATCAACCGCTTCGATTATGCCGTCGATTGGGGCTGGTTCTTCTTCTTCACGAAGCCGATCTTTCAGTTGATGGAAATCATCTACCATCAGGTCGGCAATTTCGGCATCTGCATTCTGGTGCTGACGGTTTTGATTAAGGCCGTCTTCTTCCCGCTCGCCAATCGCTCCTATGTGACGATGAGCAAGATGAAGAAGCTGACGCCGGTAATGCAGGAACTGCGCGAGAAATATAAGGGCGATAACGCCCGTATGCAGCAGGAACTGATGGGCCTGTATA
>NZ_LAJY01000691.1 GCF_000963705.1 Elstera litoralis
TGTTCCTTGATGGTATATCGCCTTTCTTTATGGCGGCCTACCTGTCCTCGCGATATGGCCAAATTCAGATGAGTCGGCTTCCGGCAGGAAGTGTCCAGCAGCACATTTTCCTTTGGATGATTGAGCGTATCCAAGTTCCACGCTTTTCCTCTGGTTTAGAACGCAGAATAGCGCAGCTCGCTGAGCGAGCTTATGAAACACATGAAGCCGTCGGGATCGATTTCCAACGTGCACAAGATGTCTTGCTTACTGCCCTCGGTCTTGCCGATTGGACCCCGCCCGAACCGCTCGCATATATGGCCCGCGCCAGTGAGGCGTACACCTCTAGGCGACTTGACGCGCGATTCTTTGCGCCCCGCATTCAGGCTCTGCTCGACCTGCTCTCGGTCGATGGGCGCCATGTGTCAGACGTTGCCGATCCTCGGCGCGAGAAGTTCCGGCCAGATGCCTGCACGATCTTCGACTATATCGAAATCAGCGATATCGACGGAGCCGGGTCAACCACCAGCACCCGCCTTGCCTCGGAAGATGCGCCAAGCCGCGCCACATGGCACGTTCGTTCAGGGGATATCATTACCTCGACTGTCCGTCCAGTTCGTCGCCTTTCTGCTCAGATAACGCCGGATCAAGACGGGCTTGTATGCTCCTCAGGGTTCGTTGTGCTAACCCCGCGCGATATTGCACCCGAAGTGCTACTGACCTACCTGCGCCTCCCGGTTATCTGCGAGCTTCTCGACCTTTACGCCAGCGCCAGCATGTACCCCGCGATCACCGAAGCCGATATTTTCAATCTGCCCTTACCTCAAATATCCGATCTGGTAGCTGCGAAGATAACGGAGAGTGTACAGGCGGCAAAGCTGGCTAGGGCTCGCGCAGCCAAAATGCTCGAAGCCGCCAAGCGCGCCGTCGAGATTGCGATTGAAGATGGGGAAGCCGCTGCGATGGCCTACCTTGACCAAGCCGAGGGGGGATCTGATGCCCCTGCCTCCCCACGCCGCCGATTGGATGAACCGGGCCGAAATCGACTACATCGGCCCCTTCGTGAAAGCTTGGGCCGCTTTCAATGCGTGGTTCCGTCATGCCTCCGCGGAGGCGCAAGAACGGGCGATGCTGGATTGGGTCAAAGGCCAGCCGAACCCGGTTCGGCGGGATATCCTGGCCCTGCTCCGAAACGAAAACGATACCGCCGAGGCGCAGGCGTTGAAACTTGCAATCTCTGACCTGCAAATCCGTTTGGATGGCATCCATTTCGAGGTGACGCGGAAAGGCGTGAACGAGCAAATCTCGCTCCGCAGCGTCTGTATCGCGCCCAAGCATTTCAACCGCGAACGGATCGAGCGCAGCGGGTATGAATACAAGGCCGAGAAAATTGCAGGTGGCAATATCCAGATCACCGTCACCTCTCGCAATGGGAGCGTGAAGTTCCAGCACATGCAGGTGCAGTA
>NZ_LAJY01000692.1 GCF_000963705.1 Elstera litoralis
CGGGGCCGGRAGATAATCAGCGGCGTGCGCGCTTCATCGACCAGGATCGAATCGACTTCATCGACGATGGCGTAATGGAAGGGGCGCTGAACCATATCGTCCAGGCGGAACTTCATATTGTCGCGCAGGTAATCGAAGCCGAATTCATTATTCGTGCCGTAGGTCACGTCGCAGGCGTAGGCGGCCCGGCGCTCGACATCGTTCAGACCATTGACGATACAGCCGGTCGATAGCCCCAGGCGGCGATGAATCCGGCCCATCCAGGTCGAATCGCGTTTCGCGAGATAATCATTCACCGTCACCACATGCACACCGCCGCCTTGCAGCGCGTTCAGATAGGTGGGGAGCACGGCGACCAGGGTTTTGCCTTCCCCCGTGCGCATTTCCGAAATCATGCCACGATGGAGCACGATGCCGCCGATAAGCTGCACGTCGAAGGGGCGCATGCCAAGCTCGCGCTTGGCGGCTTCGCGGACGGTGGCGAAGGCTTCGACCAGCACGTCATCGAGGCTTTCGCCAGCGGTGAGGCGGGCGCGCAGTTTCTCGGTTTGGGCCGACAGTTGATCGTCGGTCAGGGCGGAAATCTCGGGCTCTAGCGCATTGATCGCCTGAACCGTTTTATGCATTCCCTTAACCACGCGTTCCGTGGACGAGCCGAACAGCTTTCTTGCGAGGGCGCCGAACATCGAAAAACCTTCCAAACCCATGCAGCCTTGAAAAATGGCACTCGACCCCGGCTAGACAGAGGGCCGACCAATATCACCCTTATGCGGGCCTTGCACAGATAAGGGCGCGACCCGTGAGTGTCAATTTCTGGCTTCTCCGCGAATCTGATAATCCGCCAATCGGCGCGGTAAATCGGTG
>NZ_LAJY01000693.1 GCF_000963705.1 Elstera litoralis
TCGGCTGGCCCCAATCAACGAGAAGGCCCGGTTTCATCTGTCGCTATCGCTCACCGAAGTGCCGCTCGAACTCTCCAATGACTTCGAGAAGGGTTTGAGTATGCTCCAGGGGCTCGCGGAAACCCATTTCCCGCTCTATGAGGAAAGCTCGGCGTTTATGCTGGATGTGGAGCGCGCGTCGGTAATGGCCCGCCAAGCCGCCATCGCCAATAGCGTCGATCAGATGGTGCGCAATAAAACCCAGACCCTCGCCATTCTCCGCCACCTCGAAACCCGCCTCATTACCCTCTCCAAAGACGCCCAAGATGCCGATTTGGTCTCGCCGGTTCAGCGCCTGATTAAGCTTGCGACCGATGAGGACGCTGGCATTTTCGTGCTCGCTGAAAAGCGCATCAACGCGCATATCAATGTCATCCAATCGCTGAAACGCGTCAGCGCCCAGGCTCAAATGCTGTCGGCGCAAGTCGATGAAATGGCGCAAGTCGTCCAGGCCGACGCGCGCACCGAAACCCAGCGCACCCTCGCCTTGGTCGAACAAGCCAGCCTGATGCAGGTTGGTCTGATTAGCGCGAGCCTGTTGATTGCGCTGGCGGTTGGCTGGGGCATTGGGCATCGCACTATCGCCCGCCGACTAACCCTGCTCTCGGAAGGGATGGACGCGGTTCGGAAAGGCAATCTCACTCAAAACGTTGCGCGTCAGCGGTTCGGACGAAATCGGCACGATGGCCCGCGCCCTCGATGTCTTCCGGCAAACGGCGATGGAGGTGGAAAACGCCCGCGCCGAAGCCGAAGCCGAGCGCCATCGGTCGGCGGACGAGCGCCGCAAGGCCCTCGCCCAGATGGCCAATCAGTTCGAACAGAGCGTCGCCAAAATCGTCACCACCGTGCGCCGGGCAGCGGAAGAAATGCGCAATGCCTCGGGCTCGATGGCCAATATGGCCGAAGGGGCGACTCAGCAAACGGTCGAAGTCGCCGCCGCCGCCGCGCAAGCCATCGGCAATGTCGATGCCGTCGCCGCCGCCTCGGCGCAGTTGACCGTCTCCATCAGCGAAATTTCCCGCCAAGTCGTGCATTCCAATACGATTGCCGATCAGGCCGTTATGGAAGCGCGCAAAGCGGGCGATACCGTGCGTGGGCTCGCGGGGGCGGTGGAGCGGATCGGGGAGGTCGCCAAGCTGATCGATGGAATCGCCGCGCAGACCAATCTGCTGGCGCTAAACGCCACCATTGAAGCGGCGCGGGCGGGCGAAGCCGGGCGCGGGTTCGCCGTCGTCGCCGGCGAGGTTAAAAGCCTCGCCAGCCAAACCGCGAAAGCCACCGAGGAAATCGGCTCGCAGATCGGCTCGATCACCCAAGGCGCGCGCGCGGCAATCACCGCGATTAACCAGATCGATACGATCATCGGCGATATTAGCGGGATCGCCGCCACCATCGCCGCCGCCGTGGAAGAGCAGGGGGCGGCCACTGGCGAAATCGCCCGCAGTGCCGAACAGGCCGCGCAAGGCACTCAAGGCGTCGCCCGCGTTATCGAACGGGTGCGCGGGGCCACCACCTCCACCGGGCAAGCGGCGCAAGGCGTTCTCCACGCCGCCGAACTGCTGGCCGGGGAAGCGGGCGATCTGCACCGGGAGGTCGATGGCTTCTTGGGAGCAATCCGAACCGGAACGGCATAGGGCACGGATTTCGGCCCTTTGGGTTTAGAACGGCGCAGGATTAGTCGGGCGCCGTTCTAGTCCTGCGGCAACATCGAGCCGAGGGCGCGGCCGCCGACGAGATGCAAATGGAAATGCGGCACTTCCTGATGGCCGTGCGTGCCGGTATTGGCAATCAGCCGGTAGCCGGTTTCGGTCACGCCCTGTTCGGCGGCAATCGCGCCAATGGCATCGATGAAGGCGATTTTTTCGGCCGGGCTGGCCTTCTCGCTAAAATCCTGCGCGCTCGTGTAAGCGCCTTTCGGGATAATGAGAATATGCACCGGCGCGCGCGGAGAAATATCCGGGAACGCGAGGACATGCTCTGACTGATACACGGGTTTCGACGGGATCTCGCCCCGCAGGATTTTGGCGAAGATATTCGACGGATCGTAAGACACGCGGCGTTCCCCCTTATTTAAGGCCTAATCTTCGTCGTCGTCGGTCTCACGGCCGAGATGCGCATAGCCCGACACGCCTTCGCGGCGCGCCAATTCTCGCCACACATCGCCCGGCTCCACGTCCGACGCCGCCCACAGCAAGGTGAGATGATACAGAAGGTCGGCGCTTTCGGAAACAAGGCGCTTGCGCTTACCCCGGATCGCCTCGATGACCACCTCGACCGCCTCTTCCCCAACCTTTTGGGCAATCTTATGGGTGCCGCGCGCAAACATTTTGGCCGTATAGGAAGTTTCAGGATCGGCTTTACGCTTGCTCTCGATGCGGCTGAAAAGCTGATCGAGAATATGGGCTGTCGGGGGCGTCATGGAAGGCTCCGTCATCTACAATCTCCGGCTGACGGTTGTGCGCATCTTGCACCCGTTTGTCTAGACATATCAACGTAATGACTACACATTTTTTTACTGCCTGTTGCCTGAGCAGACGCGCGGAAGGCGTTTCATTGCATCGCCACCGGGCGCATCGGCAGGCCCGCCGCCGCCATATGGGCTTTCGCTTGACCGATGGTGAAGGTGCCGAAATGGAAAATCGACGCCGCCAGCACGGCTGCCGCATGGCCGTCGCGCACGCCATCGACCAGATGATCGAGCGTGCCGACGCCGCCCGAAGCGATCACCGGCACCGGCACGGCATCGGCCACCGCGCGCGTTAGCGCCAGATCGAA
>NZ_LAJY01000694.1 GCF_000963705.1 Elstera litoralis
ACTGTCACTTTTAATGTGCCAGCATTGTTTTTATAAACTCATTTAAGGTCAGGCTGGACACTGATGGCCCAAAAATACGTAGAAAACCATACAATGACAGCCTCCGGTATCGAGCTTCAGCGGATCTGAGCTTTTGAGTCGATATATAATAGGGTTATTTCCCTATAAAAGATAGTTTGAAAAATTACCTGATTCAAATTCATGTCTCGGGCGGTTTCAGTTTCTTTTTTAGCGTCGGGCTATGCACCCTCTGTCGCCTATCGTGCGCATTAGACCGACGGGATTGACAAATATGGTAATCCCCCCTTCTGAAGGGGGGATAATTGCATGAAGCCGTTTGGTTCGGCCCCCGTCGCGATTACGCGCACCTTAAATCTGGGGCGGCTTTAAAAGCCGCCCCAGGGGCGTTTGACGTGCCAAGCGCATCGGTCTTCAACGGCGGATAGGGCTACTGCACCCGAAACTCCGCCTGAACCGCGCCCCAGCGGCCCGGTGTTATCCCTTCGGCGGCGGCTACGCGCACGGAATGGAGCTTGCCGTCGAGCGAATGGCTCCAGAAGTCGAGAAACCGTTTCAACTCTGGAAATTTCGGCGCGATATCGAGGTGTTGCCAGATGAAGCTTTGCAGCAAACCCGGATGGTCGGGCAGGTGATACAGAATCTCGGCGGTGGTCAGCCGATAGTCGTGCAGTTGCAAGGAAAGATCATTCATGGGGCTTCTCCCGTTCTGGGATCGGAGTCCTGCCTGGACTCCTTGCTAAAAGCCTGTCTTAAAAATTTCATCGAATCATCAAAAATTTATGTGATACCAATATGTTAGCAACCGACTTCCGTGAGTGCTGCTAACGGTGCGCCGAGTACGGCGGGAATGTCGGTGTGCTCCAAA
>NZ_LAJY01000695.1 GCF_000963705.1 Elstera litoralis
GCCAGCCCGGAAGAACTGGCGCGGCACGCGGCGTTCGTCGCGAAGCTCAAGAACCCGATTTGGCAGATTCTGGCCGAAGCGCCCGAGGCAGCAGCAGCGCCGAAAGTCCAATAGCAGTCAAGGTTGCGGTTGAAACTCCCGGCCAACCCAGCGCGCTCCAGGCGTGGCCCAACCCGGCCCCGAGCGCGCTGGAGCCGATGTAATAGGCGATGAGATAGAGGGCCACCGCCCGGCTTTTCGACTCGCCGCCGCGCCGTCCGACCATCGTGGACAGGCAGGCGTGGGCGGCGAAGAAGCCGAAGGTCATCGTGGCGAGTCCGACCGCAATCGGCGCGATATGCTCGATCAGCATCGCCCCTTGCCCGGCGGCGGTGAGGGCGAGGGCCAGCGGCAAAGCCCGGTGTGCGCCCCAACGGTCGAGCCAACGCCCGCCCTGAGTAGTGCCGATCATCCCGGCGATATAGGTGAGGAACAGCAGCCCGACCGTTTTCGGCTCCAACGCGAAGGGCTCCGCGAGCAGGCGGAAGCCGAGATAATTATACGTGGCGACGAACTGGCCCATCAGCAGCCCACCCATCAGCGCCAAATTCCGCAGGGCCGGGTCGCGCGCATAGTGCAGCAAGGCTGTCAGATAGGGGCGCAGGGCGATTGTGCGCGGGGTGAAGCCGGTGGGGGCGGGGCAGCATCGCCAGAAGACCAGCAGGCAGAGCAGCCCGACCAGATCGATTCCCGCCAGGGCCCCGCGCCAGCCCCCCCAATCAGCGAGAATCCCCGCTAGCACCCGCCCGCTCATGCCGCCGAACACCGTTCCAGCGAGATAGAGGCCCATCATCCGGCCAAGGGCGGCGGGTGAAACTTCTTCGGCGATCATCGCCATGGCGGTGGCGGGCAGGGCGGCAAGCGCGAGGCCTAACACCGCGCGGGAAATCAGCAGGATCGGCCAGGAGGGGCTTAACAGCGTCGCCAAGGTCGCCAAAACCGCTCCGGCGAGCGCGAACCCCAACACCCGCCGCCGGTTCGCCCGTTCGGTCAATGGCCCGATGAGCGGTAGAGCCCCCGCCAGCATGAGCGTCGTCACCGACAGTGAGAGCGAACTGGTCGACGGGGACAGACTGAGACTTTCGGCTAAGAGCGGCAGCAATGGTTGTACGCAATAAAGGTGCGCAAACGTGGCGATTCCTACGGCAATCATTGCGGCGGCAAAGCGGCGGTAGGCTGGGGTTCCGGGGGTGAGCGCGGCGGAATTGGTCATTGTTTCAGCAGGATGGGCCGGTTTAACCGAGCGATCAACCACCAATCCTTAAAACTTGGTCTGCAGAGTTGACGGATCACTCAGGTTGGCTCATCTTGTCGGGCGTACCGAGGAAAACTCGGACAGAAAGAAGCAATAAAAGCTTCGCATGGGGGAGGTATACGAATTGGTGAGCACCGCTATCCTTGAGACGCGGGGGCTGACGAAGCAGTTTTCTGGCTTCACA
>NZ_LAJY01000696.1 GCF_000963705.1 Elstera litoralis
ATAGTTTCGCCACAATTCACGGGCGTCGTCAGCCTGGACGGATTGGGCGGCGGCGGGGGCTGGGTCACGGTCATGGCACTATCTCCTATCCCGTAATAGGGACGGGGTGGGCGAAGCATCCCCGGTCGTGGGGGGCGCAAAATGGGCACGAAGCTTAATCAGCGCCTTATGGTGCATGGAACGCACGGTTTGCGCTTCGATCTTCAAAAAAGGCCGCCGCATCGGCCACATCCATATCTTGATCGTAGAGCAGGCTGAGAATCAGTTCCTGGCGGGGCGACAGCAGCCCCGGCGGAATCTCGATCTTCTCGGCGGGCATGACAGGGTCGGTGGCAAAAGCCGCCTCCGGCACATCCTCGATGGGAACGCCGGGGAGCTGTTTGGCGCGCAAGCGGTCGCGGGCTATCGAGCGGGCGACGATGGTCAGCCAAGTTGCGGGGGCGGCGCGCGCCGGGTCATAGGCTTTCAGCAAACGGCGCTCGTCGGCCAGCAGCTTGACGAACACATCCTGCACCAGATCGCTCGATTCACCCCGCCCCGGAACGCCGACGCCCGGCACGGTGCGAATGGCCGAGGCGACGACGCGGGTAAAGCGCGCGATGAAGCGGCCCCAGGCTTTTTCTTCCCCGGCCACCAGGGCGGCTTGGTCGAAATCAGCATCCAACTCGGTCTTGCGCAGGCTCACCCGGAAATCCTCTCTGATCTCCTATAGGCGGACAAGCCTGCGCGGTATCCCCGCACCCGTAAAAAAACGCTAATACAGGAAGCGCGCCCGGATCGTCCCGTCAATCGCCTGCAACTCTTGTAGAACGGCGGCTTCATCCACGTCGCCGTCCACATCGATCACGACGAAGCCGACTTCGGGATCGGTTTGCAGATATTGGGCGGTGATATTGAGCTGGCTTTGGGAGAAGATTTCATTCACCCGCCGCATCACCCCCGGCACATTGGCGTGAATATGCAGGAAGCGCCGATTGCCGCCCGCTTTGACCGGCAGCGAGACTTCGACGAAATTGACCGCGCCTACGGTGGAGCCATTGTCCGAATATTTAATCAGCTTCTCGGCGACTTCGAGGCCGATATTGGCCTGGGCTTCCATTGTCGAACCGCCGATATGCGGGGTGAGAATGACATTATCGAGGCCGCGTAAGGGGCTGATGAATTCCTCATCGTTGGTGGCGGGCTCCTTCGGGAAGACGTCGATGGCGGCACCCAACACATGCCCGCTCTTCAGCCCTTCAGCCAAGGCGTCGAGATCAACAACGCTGCCGCGCGACGCATTGATGAGGTAGGAGCCCGGCTTCATCGCCCGTACCTGCGCCGTGCCGAACATATTCTTGGTCTGCGGGGTGGAGGGGACGTGCAGGCTGACGACATCCGATACGCCCAGCAGTTCTTCCAGCGAATTGCAGGGGCGGGCGTTGCCCAGCGCCAGCTTCTTTTCGGTATCGAAGAAACGCACCTGCATGCCCATCGCTTCCGCCAGAACCGAAAGCTGGGAGCCGATATGCCCGTAACCGACGAGGCCGAGGATTTTTCCGCGCAACTCGAAGGAGTTTTTCGCCGATTTATCCCAAAGCCCATCGTGGCAGGCGCGCGATTTTTCCGGAATACGGCGCAGCAGCATAATGATTTCGCCGATCACCAGTTCCGCGACCGAGCGGGTATTGGAATAGGGCGCATTGAACACTGGAATCCCGGCCGTGCGCGCCGCATTCAAAGCCACCTGATTGGTGCCGATGCAGAAACAGCCGATCCCGACGA
>NZ_LAJY01000697.1 GCF_000963705.1 Elstera litoralis
GCTATCTCGGCGATCCCGGCATGGGCGCGGTGGTGGCGGACGCGGTGGCGGCGGGTGCGGGGGCGGCACGCCTCAAGCTCTATCTCTGCGACCCCGTGATGGGCGATGCCGATTTGGCCCACGGCGAGGGGCTCTATGTGCGCCCGGAA
Source organism: Elstera litoralis (assembly GCF_000963705.1). Lineage (GTDB taxonomy): Bacteria > Pseudomonadota > Alphaproteobacteria > Elsterales > Elsteraceae > Elstera > Elstera litoralis. The sequence goes on from NZ_LAJY01000697.1 coordinate 150, forward strand.
GTCCCGGCGGTGTTTCGCGATACGCTGGTGCCGCTGGCCGACATCATCACGCCGAACCGCTTCGAGTTGGGGATTCTGACCGGCCACACGCTGACCGAAATTCGCGCAACGCGGGCGGCGGTGGCAGAGATTCAGCAGCGGATGGCGGCGCGCGGGCCGCGCATCGTCTGCGTTACCTTCTACGATGGCGCGGATGTGCCCGAGGATAGTGTCGATACGCTGCTGTTTTGCGATGAGGGAACGTTCCGCGTTCGACAGCCTCGGCTGGACCGGCGCTTCGACGGGGCGGGCGATGTTTTTGCGGCGCTGTTCCTGGGCTATTACCTGCGCACGCTGAACCCGGTGACGGCGCTGGAACGCGCCACCGCAACGATGGTGCCGCTGCTGGCGCTGACCGAGGAGCGCGGCCTGCTCGATCTCGCGCTGACCGACGCGCTGCCGTTCCTGGTGGACGCGCGCACCCGCTTTATCGCCGAACAAATCTAAGCAAAAGGAAACGCCATCGTGAAGCTTTTGGTCGTCGGCGGCGGTGGGCGCGAGCATGCGCTGTGTTGGAAATTGGCCGCCTCGCCGCGCCTCACGAAGCTTTATTGCGCGCCCGGCAATCCCGGCATCGCCCAGGTGGCCGACTGCGTGCCGCTGGCGGCCACCGATATTGCGGGCATCGTTGCGTTCTCAAAACAAAATAGCATCGATTTCGTCGTCGTCGGCCCCGAAGAGCCGCTGACCCTCGGCCTTGTCGATGCGCTGGAAGCTGAGGGCATCGCCGCTTTCGGCCCGTCGCAAGCGGCAGCCCAGCTTGAGGGCTCGAAGGGCTTTATGAAGGATGTGGTGGCCGCTGCGGGCGTTCCGACCGCCGCCTATGCCCGCTTCACCGATGCCGAGGCGGCGCGCGCTTATGTTCGAAAACAGGGCGCGCCGATCGTCGTGAAAACCGATGGGCTGGCGGCGGGCAAGGGCGTGACCGTGGCGATGAGTCTCGCCGAGGCCGAAACTGCCATAGCCGAGGCGATGGACGGCGGTAAATTCGGCGCGGCGGGCGCGGAACTCGTCATCGAAGAGTTTATGGAAGGCGAGGAAGTCAGCTTCTTCGTGCTCTGCGACGGCACGCGCGGCCTGGCTTTGGCGGGAGCCCAGGACCATAAGCGCGCTTTCGACGGCGACCAGGGGCCGAACACCGGCGGTATGGGCGCTTATTCCCCCGCGCCGATCTTCACCCCGGCGCTGGAAGCCGAGGTGATGGCAACGATGATCCAGCCGACGCTCGACGCGATGGCGGCGCGCGGCTGCCCGTTTAAAGGCATTCTGTTCGCGGGTCTTATGCTGACGGCGCAAGGGCCGCGCCTGATCGAATATAATATCCGCTTCGGTGACCCCGAGTGTGAAACCCTGCTGCCGCGCCTAAGCTCCGACCTGCTGCCGGCCTTGCTGGCGGCGCGCGCGGGGCGTCTCGATGACGTAACCCTGCTGTGGGGCGCGGCCCCGGCGATTACTGTCATCCTCGCGGGGCAAGGCTATCCCGGTGAGCCGAAAAAAGGTGGGCGAATCGACGGGCTCGATGCCGCCAGCAGCGTGCCGGGCGTGACGATCTTCCACGCGGGCACCAAGCAGGGCGATGACGGCATCGTCGCCAATGGTGGCCGCGTTCTGGCCGTGACCGCGACGGGCGAAGACTTGGCGGCGGCGCGCGCGCGGGCCTATCGCGCCGTCGATCTCATTCAGTGGGACGAGGGCTTCTGTCGGCGCGATATCGGTTGGCGGGCGCTGGGGTGAGATTTACTTATACTTATGGGATATGTATCCAGCCATTTTCTCAATATCTGGGAATAAGGAAGCTTGATTAACATTCATGCTTTCTAGTGCAGATATGATTGATTCTTTGAAGTCTCTGGATATATTAATTTCATCATACTTAATTTCCCCCCCAATCTTCGGCCATATATGTTGTCCCGCCAAATAATAGAAAAGCTCCAGACTGAGATATTATTCTTGAATTATTCATTCTTGGCCTTACGTAATGAATTTTATTTAAATCATCATATTTTATTTTTGCTTTAAAATGAGGCTTTTCTTCTAGAATTTTGTGATGCAATTCCATGATGGCATCTTGTCTGTTAAATTTATCCGTATCCGATTCTTCTCTAATGCTTAATCTTAAGCTGTG
>NZ_LAJY01000698.1 GCF_000963705.1 Elstera litoralis
CCAGCTTCCGGTTGCATCGATCAAATATTCGACCGTATTACCGCCACCGAGATACCAATCCTTCAGCACAACGCCATAGTCCATTGCACCATTGTCGTTGGCATCGGCGATATCGTAGAGGACCATATCGTTACCGTTTTGCATAATCATCAGATCCCAGACATAGGAGTTCTGGAAGTAGAGGGCATCGATCCCGCTGGTTTCATAAACAATCGACACACCAATATTGGCCGCCGTGCCCTGGTGGATGATAACATCATCGCCCGCGCCGCCGTTTACCGTGTCGGTACCGCCGCCGACATAGATATTATCATTGTCGGCACCGCCATCGATGATGTCGCTTCCAGCTCCGGCGTAGATCACATCGGAACCGACACCGCCGAGAATAATATCGTTACCGTCGCCACCCAGCAGATAGTCGTTGCCGGTTCCGCCGTCGATGTAATCGTTTCCGGTATCGCCGTTGATTGCATCGTCTCCGGAATCGCCGTATAGGACGTCGAACCCGTCACCGCCGGTGATTTCATCGTGCCCATCGCCGCCATAGACGGAGTCATAACCCAGGCTGCCGTGCAACGTGTCGTTGCCCAGCCCCCCAAGGATGGTATCGATCCCGCCATCGCCGGTAATTTCATCGTCGCCAGAACCACCAACGATGGCATCGTCACCGGCACCACCAGCGATAAGATCATTCCCGGCACCACCGTCGATCGAATCATTTCCGGCATCGGCGAACAGATTGTCATTCCCGGCTTCACCGAATAGCGCATCCTCGTCGG
>NZ_LAJY01000699.1 GCF_000963705.1 Elstera litoralis
TTTTACCATTTATTTTAACATCCAAAATAAATGCTGCACTGCACGCAAAACTGGATGAGCGCCAGGGGGAATATCCTCTGGCGAGAGTGAGAAAAGGCCCCACAGAGGGCCGCGAACCGGAGGAAACAGGTATGAATATCAAGACTCTCGCCTTGGGATTGGCCGCAGGGGCCTCGTTGCTCGCACTTGCAACGGGCGCACAAGCGCAGTCGAAACTGGTTGTGGGCGTGTCCTGGTCGAATTTCCAGGAAGAGCGCTGGAAGATCGATGAAGCCGCCATCAAAAAGCAACTCGCCAGCGTTGGTGCGGAATATATCAGCGCCGATGCCCAGTCGAACCCGCAAAAGCAGCTCGCCGATGTGGAAAGCCTGATTGCGCGCGGCGCAAAGGCGCTGATCGTGCTGGCGCAAGATGCCCAGGCGATTCAGCCCGCCGTCGCCAAAGCCAAAGCCGAAAAAATCCCGGTTCTGGGCTATGACCGCCTCATCGAAGTGCCGGGCGTTTTTCTATCTCACCTTCGATAACATCGAAGTGGGCCGGATGATGGCGCGCGAAATTCAAAAGGCGAAGCCGACCGGCAATTACGTCTTCATCAAAGGTTATAACGCCGATCCGAATGCCGATTTCCTGGCGATGGGCTCGAAGGAAGTGCTGAAACCCGCCATCGACAAGGGCGATATTAAAATTGTTGGCGAACAGTATACCGACCGTTGGCTGCCGGAAAACGCTCAGAAGAATATGGAGCAGATTCTAACGGCCAATAACAATAAG
>NZ_LAJY01000007.1 GCF_000963705.1 Elstera litoralis
TGRYTCACCGAGCGTCTGCACCGTCAGTTCTTGGAACTGGTCAAGAGCGAGCTTGATCGCCTCGGCATCGAGGATATCAACAATGTTCAGGCCTTTATCCTGTTCAATATTGGCAGTGACGATCTGACCGTCGGTGAACTCACCAATCGGGGCTATTACCTCGGCTCAAACGTGTCCTACAACGTGCGCAAGATGGTTGAGAACGGCTACCTGATGCAGGAACGTTCCACCCACGACCGCCGTTCGATCCGCGTGAAGCTCTCGGCCAAAGGCCTGGAACTGTGTCAGGTGATGGACCGTATGTTCGACCGGCAAATTTCCGCCTTGGGCGAAGTTGCGACCGACGCCGAACTGACCAGCGCCGCCAATACATTCCGCCGCCTGGAACGTTTCTGGATTGGGATGCTGGACTACGGCCTGCGGACGTAACAATCCGCACCAAAACACGGGGGCCGCTGCGGTCCCCGTTTTTTTTGCGCCGATGTGCCCGCCTCTGCTAAACTTCCCGCCAAGTCAGCGAAGGGAAGCCCAGGATGGTTGCGCTCAAATTACAGCGAATCGGCGACGACATCGGCGTTATCCTCCCCAAGGAGGCGCTGGACGCCTTGGGCTTGGGGGAGGGCGGCACGGTTTATGTGTCCGAGGCCCCCCATGACGCCCCGGCAGCATCCTCGGACACGCAGTATCAACGCCAGTTGGAAGCCGCCCGCGAGATCATGCAGCGCCGCCGCGACGTTTTACACGTGCTTGCGCAATGATCGAGCCCGAATGGATTCTGCCGAGCCTCGTTGAGACCATTCATCAGGAACAGATCGACGAACACGGTGGCCTTGCCGGGGTTCGCGATGCCGGTTTGCTCGACTCGGCGCTGGCACGGCCACGCCAGCTTTTCAGCTTCGGCGATCCCGATCTATGCGACCTTGCCGCCGCCTATGCTTTTGGGTTGGCGCGCAATCATCCGTTTCTGGACGGCAATAAGCGCACGGCCTTCGTTGTTTGCGAATTATTTCTGGTTATTAATAAGGCCAGTCTTTCCGCCGATGATGAGACCTGTATCAAGACCATGCTCGCCCTCGCGTCGGGCAGCATGACCGAACAAGCCTATGCCGATTGGCTGCGGTCGGTCACGCGGCTGGTGCCCTAGCGCGCTTTTCGTTCGCTTTCGCTCACGACAAACGCTCTGGGCTTCTGTTTTGTTTAGCAAATGCGTCGTCGCAGGTGTGCCACCTGCTCGGGATTTGCCCTAAACCCCATCCGGCCTGAAATCCGTCACCCGGCGCATGGCGAAGCTCGATTGAATGCGGGCGACGCCGGGCAGGCGCGACAGCACTTCCTTATGCAGCCGCTCGTAATCGGCCACGGTGCGCGTTTCGGCGAGCACGAGATAATCGGCGACGCCGGTCATCAGGTAGCAGGCCGTGACCTCCGGGCATTTGCGGATTTCGGCCTCAAAGCGCCCCAAGTGGTCTTCGGTCTGGCGTTCCAGGGTGATCTGAATAATGGCGACGGTCGGCGGCTGGTCCTGGGGTGCATCGATCAAGGCGGTATAGCCGCGAATGATACCGCGATGCTCCAGCAGCCGCACCCGGCGCAGGCAGGCCGAGGCGGACAGGCCAACGCTGGTCGCAAGATCGGCGTTGCTCATCCGCCCGTCGCTGCGCAGCGCGCGTAGTAGCTTCCGGTCAATATCGTCAAGGGTGGTGGAATCAGCCATATTGTTCGAATTTTCCAGCGTTGAGGCTCAAATTTTTCGAAGAAAATTCGATAGAACGCAAATACATCGCACACTTCTGCGCCTATACTTAATATTTGCAGTCCATAGGATAAGGGGTGAGGCGATGCGCGTTCTCGTGCTGGGCAGTGGGGTTATCGGGGTTACGACCGCCTATTATCTCAATAAGGCCGGGCACGAGGTGACGGTGATCGACCGGCAGCCCTCGCCCGCGCAGGAAACCAGCTTTGCCAATGCAGGCGAAGTGTCGCCGGGCTATTCGTCGCCCTGGGCCGGGCCGGGCGTGCCGATCAAGGCAATGAAATGGATGTTCATGAAGCATGGGCCGCTGGTAGTGCGCCCGACGCTGGACGTGAACCAATGGATTTGGCTGGCGCAGATGCTGCGCAACTGCACGGCGGCGCGCTATGCCGTCAATAAGGCCCGCATGGTTCGGGTTGCCGAATATAGCCGCGACAAGCTGGTAGAACTGCGCGCCGAAACCGGCATTCAGTACGACGAGCGCACGCAAGGCACGTTGCAGGTTTTTCGCACCCGTCAGCAGATGGACGCCATCGGCAGCGATATCGAGGTTCTGAAGCAATATGGCGTGCCGTTCGAGCAATTGACGCCGACCGCCTGCGCCGACGCCGAACCGGCGCTGGCCAAGGTTCAGCATAAGATCGTCGGCGGCTTGCGCCTGCCCCATGATGAAACCGGCGACTGCCATATGTTCACCGAACGCCTCGCCAAGATGGCCGAAGCCAATGGCGTTAAATTCCACTTCAATACGCGTATCGACGGGCTGGTGACGGATGCCACCCGCGTGACCGGGGTTGCGACCAGCCTTGGGATTCTGGACGCCGATTCTTATGTGGTTGCGATGGGGAGCTATTCCCCGAAGCTGCTCGCGCCTCTAGGCCTGAGCGTGCCGGTCTATCCGGTGAAAGGCTATTCGCTGACGCTGGCCCTCACCGACGAAGCGGGCGCGCCGGTTTCGACTGTGATGGACGAAACCTATAAAATCGCCATTACCCGCCTCGGCAATCGCATTCGCGTCGGCGGCACGGCGGAACTGTCGGGCTTTACTGACGATCTGCCGCAAAGCCGCCGCGCAACGCTGGAAACCTCCGTCCGGGATCTCTTCCCCACGGGCGGCGATATCGCGTCGGCGAGCTTCTGGTCGGGTCTGCGTCCGATGACGCCCGATGGCACGCCGATCATCGGGCCGACGCGCCTCGGCAATCTCTATCTGAACACCGGCCACGGCACCTTAGGCTGGACCATGTCCTGCGGCTCGGGCCGGGTGCTGGCCGATCTCATGTCCGGCAAAAAGCCGGAAATCGAAACCAGCGACCTGTCGATCATTCGGTATGCGTGAAAGCTCACGCGGGTATTCGCTACGCGTGCGCTAAGGGGCGGGGGGCGGCCTCGGCCCCCTCCTGCCGGATCAGCGGCACAAGGGTTTCCTCCCAGAAGGCCACGAAGGCCGCGCCGGCGGCACCGGTCAGCCGATCCTCGCCGACGATCGCCATTTCGGCCTCCGGCAGCGGCGGAAAACCGTCCGCCTCGGTTAGAAGGCGCATGCCGGGCATCACGGCAGAGTGCGGCAAGACACCGACGCCCAAGCCCGCGATCACGGCGGCCTGAACCCCCACCACCGACGTACTGGTATAGATAATATCTTGATGCATCCCAGCGCGCGCCAAGCTTTCGGCGGCAGCGCGGCGGTGGCTGCAATAATAGGGCAGGGCCGCCATCGGCACAGCGGGGCCGGGCGGCGTCGGGCTGGCCTCGCCGATCACCCATACCAAAGGCTCGCGATAGAGCAACCGGCCCATCGACTGCGCCGGCTCGCGCCCGCAGATGACGAGATCAAGCTCGCCGCGCTCCAACATCGGCAAAAGATCCATGCCGAGCCCCGTGCGCACTTCCACATGAATACGCGGAAAATTCCGATTAAAGCGTGAGAGCAGCACCGGCAGACTGCGCGGGGCGATGTAATCGGCAATCCCCAGCCGCAAGGTGCCGCTGGCATCGGGGCCGATCAGGCGTTGCACCGCCTCGTCGTTCAAATCGAGCAGGCGGCGCGCGTAGCCGAGCAGAATTTCCCCATCCGGCGTCAGCGCCAGCGACCGGCTGGTGCGCTCGAATACTTTCAGCCCCAGCAGGTCTTCAAGCTTGCGAATCTTAACCGAAACAGCCGACTGCGTGCGCCCGATGGCCTCGGCAGCAGCGGTAAAACCGCCCCGGTCGGCCACGGCGACGAAGCACCGCAATAGGTCAATTTCTAAATCAATCGCGCGCATCTATGAAGATTTAGCATGGAATGGGGGGAGGGCTCAAGCGCCCCCCTCCCAAAATTCACGCCGCGATATCGACCACGACTTTTCCGATCGCCTTACCGCTTTCTAAATGGGCATGGGCGGCGGCGAGGTCGGCCAAAGCGAAGCGCTGCGGGTCGAGCAAGGGTTTGACCTGCCGGGTCTCCACCAGGGTTTTTAGATCGCGCAGCCAAGCGCCATGCCGTTCCCGGCCACGATTATGGATCAGCGGGATCAGCATGAAGATCACGTGCAGGCTAAGGCCCTTGACGTGCATCGGTGCTAGGTCCGCCGAATAATGGGAGACGATGGTCGCCACCTGCCCATTCAGCCGGGTGGCGGCGAAGGCGCTGGCGATGTCCGATCCGCCGGTCGCATCAAGCACGCAATCATAGCCTTCGCCTTGAGTGAGGCGGGCGGCCCCTTCGGCGATAGTTTCGCTGCGGTAGGAAATCACCTCCCGCGCACCGAAGCTTTTCGCCAGCTTCGACTTTTCGAGTGTCGAGGCGGTGCTATCGACGATGGCTCCGCGTGCGGCTGCAAGCTGAACGGCGATATGGCCGACGCCGCCCGTACCGCCGATCACCAATAACCGGGTTCCCGCGGTAACGCCCAGGCGCTCCAAGGCTTCGAGCGCGGTGATCGACACCAGCGGCAGGGCGGCGGCTTCGCGGAAGGATAGGTTTGCCGGCATCGGGGCAATCAGCTTTGCGTCGGCGCGCATGATTTCAGCATTCGTCCCAGTCTCCCCGGCGATGCCGCCTGCGCAGCCATAAACCGCATCGCCGATGGCAAAGCCGGTGACATCGGGCGCGATGGCGCGGATCGTTCCGGCGACATCCAGGCCCAAGGCCGCAGGCAGCGGATTGGCAAAACCTGGGCCGTTTTGCCGGATTTTATAATCGACGGGATTGACGCTGCTGGCTTTCACATCGATCAACACTGTGCCGGGGCGCAGCTCCGGGGCGGGAATATCGTGCAGGGCAAAGTTCGAAACATCGCCGAACTGGGTGAGGCGCATAGCTTTCATGGGGGATCTCCGAATGGAAAAGCGGCCCCAGGTATGGCAGGCGGCGGCCCAGTTTAAAAACGAATAGATTTCATTCTAGAAATCATAAATTCGAATAAGTGGCGCTATCCCATCCGCTCGATCACGACGCCGGACAGGCTGCCTTTGGCCTCGCTTTTGCGGGCGGCGAAGCGGGCGGCAATCTCTTCGGCGGTGGCGGGATGGGTGCTGGCCCCATCGCTACGGGCGGGCAGGTAGAGCATCACGGCGCTGGCCCGCAGAAGCGGAAACTGGCGCTCTTTCCCGTCGCGATCTTTGGCGATGATATGGCCGCGCAACCGGCTTTCGGGCTCATAGAGCGACGAAACATCAGTGCGAAACTTGCCTAAAAGCTGATTGAGCACATCGGCCATATCGTCCTGGCTGGCCCCTTGCGCGCCCAAAACGAAATCATCCCCGCCGATATGCCCGGCGAAGAAGCCGGACATATTCTGCGCGTGCCGCATCATATCGGCGAAGAGGGTAATCACCCGGTCGCCCTGACGGAAGCCGTAGGTATCATTGAAGGGTTTGAAAAAGTCGAAATCGATGAAGGCGATGGAGACGGATTCCGCCGGATTATCCAGGGCGCGGTCGAGCCATTCCTGAATACGCTGATTGCCGGGCAGGCGGCTGAGCGGGTTCTGATCGCGGGCACCTGCGAGATTATAATCATTGACCAGTTTTAGCAGCGCGCGCGGGCTGAGGAACCCGACGTAGCGCCCGTCCTCGGTCATCAAAATCCCATCGGCGGCGCTATCGCCGGAGAAGGCTTCGACGATCCTATCGATATGGGTGCTGATATCGCACACCGGCAGGTGACGATGAGATCGCGAATTCCGTCGCCGATGGCGCGGTTGCGCAGCAGGTCGCTGCCGAAGCGGCTATAGGCGAAGCGTTTGATATCGCGCTCGCGCACCACGCCCACGGGCCGCCCGCGCTCGTCAACGACGGGCACGACCTCGGCCATATCGTTTTGCCGGAAGGTTTCGAGCAAATCGGCGCGGTCGGTTTGGGTGGGAATGGCAGGAATGCGCTGGATGGCATCTTCCACCAGCACGCCGGTTGTGGCGGGGCGGCGGCGGTCCGAACTATTGAGGTCGAGAACCGTTTGATAGACGCTGTGCAGCGCCTCTAAATCCACCGTGGGGCGGGCGATGCGGTAGCCTTGGGCGAAATCGCAGCCGATATCGCGGCAGACGTAGAACTCGCGGTCGGTCTCGATACCCTCGGCGATCACCTGAATGCCGCGAATATGGGCGTAATTCGTCACCTGCTCCACAAGGCCGCGCTTGCGCACGTCCTGATCGATACCGGAGATGAAAAAACGGTCGATCTTCAAATAATCGGGCTTGGCTTCGTAGAGCATTTTCAGGCTGGCATAGCCGACGCCGAAATCATCGATGGCGACGGCAATGCCGGAGGCGCGATACTGCTCGAAAATCGGATTGCCCGAATCTTGCAAATTAAACTCGGAGCGTTCGGCCAACTCTAAGCAGATGGCCGCAGGCGACAGACCGATATCGCGCAAGAGTTCCACCGTAAAGCCGGACCGATAGCCGGGCGCGCCGAACATGCGTGCATCCACGTTCAAAAACAGCATGCACTCGTCTGCAAGGTCGCGCCGCAGGGCAAATTTGCGAATGGCTTTGGCGCGCAAACCGAGTTCGACCGAAACCATTTGGCCATCGGCGATGGCGGCGTCGAACACGTCCGAGGGGGTGGCAAAGCCGATGCGGTCCACGCCGCGCATGAGGGCTTCGAACCCCAGCACCTGCCCATTGCGGAACGAGACAATCGGTTGATAGCCGTAATCGAGCCGTTCTAGGCGCTGCTGCCAGACGGGATCTTCAAGCTCAAACGGCATGGCGGGGGCGTCCAGCATGGGAAGGACCGCTCTCTATAGTACTAGGCTCCCTCAACCCGTGGGGAACGGATCAATAAACACGAACAGGCAATATACGTATTTAGTGTGACGATTTTGGGTCAAACTGTATGACGTCCTGAAGGGCGTCGCGAACAATTTTAAGTATTGCTCGGCGACGCCCTTAGACAATTAGTCGAGGCTGATGTTCCGCGCTTTGATAAGTGGATGCCAATAACTTGTCTCAGATGCAATATATGTCGATAAGCCTTTCTGATCGCTGGGAATTGGCTCCAAGCCGAACTCTTCCAGGCGCTTTTTAACGTCTGGATTGGCGAGGGCCTTTTGCAGGTCTGCCGTCAGCCGGTCGAGGATCGGTTGCGGCGTCGCGGCCCCCGCGACCAGCCCCTGCCACGCATAGGCTTCGATATCGCTATAGCCCAGCTCTTGTAGCGTCGGAACATCCGGCAGGGTGGCGATGCGCTGTTTCGAGAAGACGGCCAGCGGGCGCAGCGCGCCGGAGCGGATATGCGGTAAGCCGACGGCGGTATCGACGACCATCGCCGGAAGCTGGTTCGCCAGCACGTCTTGCACCGCCGGGGCGGCACCGCGATAGGGCACATGGGTGGCGGTCACGCCCGCCCGAAACAGCAGCAGTTCCATCGCCAGATGGTGCGGGCTGCCGATGCCGGGCGAGGCATAGTTCAGCGACCCCGGCGCGGCTTTCAGCCCGTCGATCAACGCTTTCGCCGAGGTTGCCGGGGTTGCCGCGTTCACGACCAGAATCAGCGGAAAGCGCGCCATCAGCCCAATCGGCGCAAAATCCTTCGCGGGCAGATAGCGCGGTGTGGCGAACAGCGCGGCATTGTAAATCAGCGAACCATTATCGCCGGAAAACAACGTATAGCCATCGGCGGGGGCCTTGGTCACGGTGGTGGCCGCGAGGACCGAGGCGGCCCCCGGCATATTCTCGATGATAACGGGTTGGCCGAGCGATTTGCTCATCTCATTGCCCAAAACCCGCGCCAGAAAATCCGACCCACCCCCCGCCGGATAGCCGACGATCCAATGCACGGCCCGGTTCGGATAAGTCTGCGCCCAGAGGCTGCCCGAAGCCGTCACCAGCGCGGCTGCCGTCAATGCGGTCGCCGCAAATTTGCGCCAAACACTCATAGTTGTTTCCCCCGATTTGTTTTTAGTAACGTTTGAAACCAAATGGGAGAGGCGGGTTTTTGTCAAGGCGCTCGATAGGGTTTTTCTGTATAGTGACCAGGATGGTCATTGAGGCGAGGATGGGATGGGCACGGTGCAAGTTTCTGTCGTCCAGGCAAAAGCCGAGTTTGCCGCCCTGGTCGCTCGGGCCGAGGCGGGCGAAGATATTGTCGTGACGCGCAACGGTAAGCCCGTGGCCCGGCTCACGGCGCTGACGGTGCCCCCCGCCGTCTATGGCGATCTGAGCGGCCTGCGGATGAGCGACGATCTGTCGCTACCCGAGGATGTCATCGATGATTTCATGGCGCGGGAATGACCAAGGCCCTGCTGCTCGATACTCATATTTTCCTGTGGATGCGCGCCGATCCGGGGAAGCTGACCGGGCCGGAACGCGCGGCGATTGACGCGGCCCCTCTCCGGTTGGTCAGTCTTGTCAGCTTTTGGGAAATCGCTTTGCTCGTCGGCCTCGGCAGGATTGAGAATGATCCCCGGCTGTTTATCCCGCCGCCCGGCATCGAGACGCTGCCGATCTTGCCCCGCCACTGCCAAGCGCTGATCGACCTGCCGCAAATTCACCGCGACCCCTTCGACCGGATGCTGATCGTTCAGGCGCGCGCTGAAAATGCCGTGTTGCTAACACGGGATGCGAAGATTGCCGCCTATGGACCAATAACCCCCTAGCGCGGCTTCGGTTCGGTTTTCGCGCGCGCTTCGCGGTCCAGTGCTTTTTTCGTCCGCGTCGTTGGATCGGCGGCGAGCGGGTCTTCCGGCCAGACGTGGCGGGGGTATTGGCCGCGCATATCTTTCCGCACCTCGGCATAGGCCCCGCGCCAAAAGCCCGCGAGATCGCGCGTCACCGCCAGCGGGTGCCGCGCCGGGGAGAGGAGATGCAGCAGCACGGGGGTTCGCCCATCGCCCAGGCGCGGCGTTTCGGCGAGCCCGAACATTTCCTGCAACCGCACCGCCAGCACGGGTTCCGGCCCCGAATAATCGAGCGCCACGGAGGAGCCGGTTGGCACGGTGAGATGGGTGGGGGCGAGCCGGTCCAGCGCCCGCTGCTGTTCCCACGGCAGCGCGTCGCGCAGGATTTGCGTCAGAGGGAGATTTTCGAGATGGGTCAGGCGGCTGCGCCCGTCGAGATTGGGAGCGAGCCAGCTTTCCAAACCGTCCAGCAGGGCCGTATCGGACCAATCGGGCCACTCCTCCCCGTGCGCGCGGCGCAGAAACGCGACACGGTGGCGCAGGCTTTCGGCCCCATCGGTCCAGGGCAGCACGCGCAAACCTTCGAGACGGATTCCCTCCAGCAGCGCCGCGCGGACCAGATCGGCGGGCGGTTTGGCCAGCGGCTTATCGCTGAACACCAGCGCGCCGAAGCGCTGTTGCCGCCGGGCGGCGACCGCGCCTTGGGTCTTGTCCCAACTCACCGTCGCGTGTTCGGCGAGCCGATCCGGGAAAAGCTCGGCTAAATCTTCCTCCGTCACCGGGGCGGCGAGGAAGATGCGCGCATTGGCCCGGTCGCCGTCGAGCGCGGCAACGGCCAGCAGATCGGCCCCGGCGAGCGAATCTTCCAGCGGCAGAATGGCGCCCTGGCCGCTGGAGAGCCGAAACTGTCCCGGCGGGCCGCGCCGCTGGGCGATGCGGTCCGGGTAGGCGAGGGCGAGCAGGCGACCGCTGCTATGGCTGTCGGGCCGCTCCTCACCGCGTAACCCGATCTGGCGGCGGAACTGGCTCGCCTGCTGGCGAATGGCGGCGGCGGCTTTGCGGTCGAGGTCGGGATGGTGGCCGTCGCCGATCAAGAGATCGATTCGCTGGGCGAGATCGGCAGACCGCCGCCCGCCACGCGGACGAATCGGGTCGCGGTCGCCCAGCAAGGCCGCAAGCAGGCAGGCAAGCGCCCCTCGCCAAGATCGGCCCCCTTTAGCATCAGATGGGCGAGGCGGGGGTGCGCACCGAGGCGCGTCATCGCTTGACCGTGGGGGGTGATCCGCCCGGCACTGTCCAAAGCGCCGAGATCGGTCAGTAAAGCGCGGGCACGCGACAGGGCGGCGGCGGGCGGCGGCGTCATCCAGCGCAAACTATCGGCATCGCTGCCCCAGGCGGCGAGTTCGAGCGCGAGGGGTGCCAGATCGGCACTTTCGATTTCCGGCGGATGAAACGGCAGCAGCCCGCGCTGCTCGGCTTCCGCCCACAGCCGGTAGCAAACGCCGGGGCGCTGGCGGCCGGCGCGGCCTTTGCGCTGTTCGGCGGAGGCGGCGCTAACGCGGACGGTTTCGAGCGTGCTCATCCCCGTCGCGGGATCAAAGCTCGGGCGGCGCGACCAGCCGCCGTCGATGACGATGCGGGTGCCGTCGAGCGTCACGCTGGTTTCGGCGATGGCGGTGGAGAGCACCACTTTCCGCCGTCCGTTTGGCGCGGCGCGCAAAGCGCGGTCTTGATCGGCAAAGCTCAACTCCCCGGCGAGGGTGAGCAGATCGACGCTCGGCGGCAGGCTCCCGTCCAGCGCAGCGGCAGTGCGGCGAATCTCCCCCGTGCCGGGCAGGAAGACCAGCAAGTCGCCCTCGGTTTCCTCGCGCAGCGCTTGGCGAATGGCGGCGGCGACGCCTTGCTCAAGCCGGTCGGGGCGACCCAGGTAGCGCGTTTCGACCGGATGCGCACGCCCGTCGCTGGTCAGCAGCGGGGCATTGTCCAACAGTTTCGCCACGCCGTCGCCGTCGAGAGTGGCGGACATGACCAAAAGCCGCAGATCGTCGCGCAGGGCGCTGCGGCTTTCCAAGGTGAGGGCAAGCGCGAGGTCGCTATCGGCGCTGCGTTCGTGAAACTCGTCGAACAGCACGGCGGCGACGCCGGTCAGCTCCGGGTCTTGCTGGATCTGGCGCAGGAACAGCCCTTCCGTCACCACTTCCACGCGGGTGCGGGCGGAAACCTTGCTGTCGAGCCGCACGCGATAGCCGATGGTCTCGCCGACAGCCTCGCCTAAGGCCTGGGCCATGCGGTTGGCGGCAGCGCGGGCGGCGATGCGGCGCGGCTCCAGCATGATGATTTTCCCATCGCCGCGCCATTTCGCCCCGAGCAGGGCGAGGGGAACGCGCGTGGTTTTCCCGGCCCCCGGCGGGGCTTGCAGCACGGCGCGGCCTTCGGCGGCGAGGGCGGTTAGAAGCTCGGGGAGCAGCGGTTCGATGGGCAAGGACATGCCGCCGCTCTACACCGATTTCGGCTCCGCGACCACAGCATTTGCAAAGCCCTTGACGCCGCGCTAAGGTCCGCCCGATTTGTGTCCGGGAGTGGGTGCGTTGAGCGATATTTTCCGCGAGGTTGACGAAGATCTGCGTACAGAGCGCGCCCAGCAGCTATGGGCGCGTTATGGCAAGCTTGCGGTGGCGGCAGCGGTGGCCTTGGTGGTCCTAGTGGCCGGTTATACCCTATGGCAGCAGCAGATTGCCGAGCGTCGCATGACGGCGGGCACGCGCTATGCGGAAGCGGAAGCTGAGCTTGCGCGCGGCAATGCCGAGCAAGCGGCGGCGGGTTGGGGTCTCCTCGTCCAGGAAGCCAAGGGTGACGGCTATGCAATGCTCGCGCGTCTGCGTTTAGCGGCGCTGGCGGCGGAAAAGGGCGATACGGCGGGCGCAATCAGCCAATATAAAGCGATTGCTGCCGACACGAGCCTATCTAACGAATACCGTGATCTTGCTACTCTTCTGGCAACCCAGGCCGAAAGTGCAACCCTTGCGCCGGAAGCGCTGGAAGCGGCGCTAAAGCCGCTGCTGGCCGATAATCATGCGCTGCGCCATCAGGCCCGTGAGATTCTGGCGGCAGCCTTCCTGAAGGCCGGAAAGACCGATTCGGCCCGCACGCTTCTGACCGCGATTTCGGACGATCCCGCTGCGCCCACGGGGTTACGGGCGCGCTCGACCGAATTGCTGGCCGCGCTTGGGAAGGCCGGGTGATGAGCATTCCGCGCGTGACCCTCAGCCGCCGTGCCGCCTGTTTTGGGCTTCTCGCTTCCAGCCTTGCGCTCGCGGCCTGCGGTAGCAGCAAGAAGCCGCCCTTGCCGGGTGAGCGCATCGCCGTGCTGAAAGCGGCGGGCGCGCTGGAAGCCGATCCGGCGCTAGCGAGCGTTGCGGTCGAACTGCCGCGCCCCGAACTCTATGCCGATTGGGCGCAGGCGGGCAGTTTCCCCGATCACGCGCGGCATCATCTGGCCTTGGGCGATTCCGTGGCGCTGGCGTGGCAAACCTCAATCGGGTCCGGCTCGCAGCGGCGGCGGGTGTTGCAGACACAACCGATTGTGGCCGATGGCCGCGTCTATACCATCGATACCGAAGGCATGGTGACGGCGCTCGCCACCAGCACCGGCCAGCAGGCCTGGCGCGCGCCAACCATTCCGGACGACGAGGATGATATCACCGTCAGCGGCGCGCTCGCCTTTGCCGATGGGAAGCTTTACGTCGGCACGGCGGCGGCGGAACTGGTGGTGCTGGACGCCGCCTCCGGCAAAGAGCTGTGGCGAAAACCGCTGCCCGCGCCGGTGCGCGCGGCCCCGACGATTGTCGGCGGGCGGGTTTTCGTCATTGGTCTCGATAATCAGATGGTCGTGCTGTCGGCGGATGATGGCAAGCGCCTTTGGACCCATACCGGCATCAGCGAAACCGCAGGCTTGCTCGGCGGCGGCGCGGCGGCGGTTTCGGGCGATTATGTCGTCGTGCCCTATAGCTCGGGTGAATTATTCGCGCTGCGCTTCGAGAATGGCCGCCTGCTGTGGGCCGATAATCTCTCCGGTCTGCGCCAGTCGAACGCCGTGGCGGGGCTTGCCAATATTCGCGGCAATCCGGTGATTGACCGGGGTGTTGTGTTCGCCGCCAGCCACGCCGGACGCCTGGGCGCGATTGAGTTGCGCAGTGGCGACCGGATTTGGGACCGCGAGCTTTCGGTTGCCGAAGACGTGTGGGTTGCGGGCGATTATCTCTTCGTCGTCACCATCGGCGGCGAGGTGGTCTGCCTGACTCGCAGCGATGGCCGGTTCCGCTGGGTGCGTGCGCTGCCGCGCTTCGCCGACGAGAAAAACCAGGAAGACCCAATCCGCTGGTCCGGTCCGGTTTTGGCTGGGGATCGCCTGCTGCTGGTTAATAACCAGGGTAAGATTGCCGCTGTTTCGCCCTATACCGGCGAGTTTTTGGGCGATACCGACCTGCCGGGTTCGGCAGCGCTGGCCCCGATTGTTGCTGGTAATAGCCTTTACGTTCTCACCGAGGATGGCCGCTTGGCGGCCTATCGCTAATGACAGATTATGTTGTACCGCCCTTGTTGGCCATTGTCGGCCGACCCAATGTGGGCAAATCGACCTTGTTTAACCGGCTCGTCGGCAAAAAGCTGGCGATTGTCGATGATACGCCGGGCGTAACCCGCGACCGCCGCGAGGCGGACGGCCATTTGGGCGATCTGGTTTTCCGCGTCATGGACACGGCAGGGCTGGAAAAACGCCACCGACGATTCACTGCCCGCGCGCATGCGCCGCCAGACCGAAGCGGCCTTGGTGGAAGCCGATGTGATCCTGTTCGTCATCGATGGGCGCGTGGGGTTGACGGCGGACGACAAGCATTTCGCCAATCTGCTGCGCCGCACCAGTCAGCCGCTGCTGCTGCTCGTGAATAAGGCCGAAGGCCAAGCCGGGCGCGGTGGCTATATGGAAGCCTTCGAGCTGGGCATGGGCGAGCCGATCCCCATTTCTGCCGAGCATGGCGAGGGCATGGCCGATCTCTATCAGGCCCTGCGCCCGCTGGTGATCCCGGAAGGCTATGATGATCCCGTCGATGAGAATGCCGAGCCGGAGGAAGATGAGGCGGAAGCCCAGCGCCGCCCGATGCAAATCGCCATCTGCGGCCGCCCGAACGTCGGCAAATCGACGCTCATCAATCAGCTTTTGGGCGAAGACCGACTGCTGACCGGGCCGGAAGCCGGGATTACGCGCGACAGTATCTCCGTCTCCTTCACCCACCGCGACCGCGAGATGAAGCTGTTCGACACCGCCGGGATGCGGCGTCGCCCCAAATCCCACGAAAAGCTGGAAAAGCTTTCGGTCGCCGATTCGCTGCGCAGCATTCAATATGCCGAAGTCGTGATCGTGGTCATCGACGGCCTCTTGGGGCTCGATAAGCAGGATCTGGTGATCGCTTCCGACGTGGTGGAAGAGGGCCGCGCCATCGTGCTTGCGGTGAATAAATGGGACGCGGTGGAGAATAAGGACGAGCGGATGAAGGAAATCCGCGACCGTCTCTCCATTTCGCTGCCGCAGGTGGTGGGTATTCCCGTTGTCGCTTGCTCCGGGCTAACCGGCAAGAACCTAACCCTCGTGCTCGATCATGCGTTGCAGGCCCATAAGCGGTGGAACTTCCGGGTGAATACCTCGAAGCTCAATCGCTGGCTCGAAGGCGCGCTGGACCAACATCAGCCGCCGCTGGTCTCGGGCCGCCGCATCAAAATTCGCTATGGTACGCAAACCAAGGCCCGCCCGCCAACCGTGACGTTGTTTTGCACCAAGGCCGATCAACTGCCTGATAGCTATATTCGCTATTTGGTGAACAGCTATCGCGAAACCTTCGATTTGCCCGGCGTGCCAATCCGCATCCAGTTACGCCAGACCGATAATCCTTACGATAAGGATTAAAAAAAATGCCGGGGAAAGCCCCGGCATTTTTCGTTTCAGCCTTTAGTTTTTCAGTTTCAGGCAGCGTTATTTTGCGCCTGGGCCGCATAATCCGTGAGCGCGCCGTTCAGGCTTCCGGCTTCACCCGATAGGCTGCGGGCGGAGTTGGTGAGCGTGTCGGCGATGGTTCCGGTCGATTTGGCTTCGCTCAACACCTGCTGTACGAGGCTCGCCGCCGCTTGGGCTTGGGTGGCGATTTGCCCGACGCGGCTCGCGACTTCGGTGGAGGTTGCGTTGTGTTGCTCGACCGCGCTGGCGATGGAGGTTTGCAGCATATTTACCTCGGTAACCGCCGCGCGAACCGATTCGAAGCCGCGCACGGTGGCGTTGAGACTATCGCGGATGGCGTGGACGGTTTCGGCAATGCGGCTGGTGGCGCTGGTAGTGCTTTCCGCCAGTTTTTTCACTTCCTGGGCGACGACGGCAAAGCCGCGCCCGGAGTCGCCCGCCCGCGCCGCCTCGATAGTGGCATTCAGCGCCAGCAGCTTGGTTTGATCGGCAAGGCCGGTGATGAACTGCACAATGCCATCGACCTCGGCGGCGCTGGCGGCGAGGGTTTTTACCGTATCGCCGGTTTCGGTGAGGAAGCGCGTTGCCGAATCGGCGCTGCGTTGGGCATCGGCGGCGCGTTCGCTGATTTCGCGGATGGCCGAGGTCAGCTCTTCCGTTGCGCCAGAGACCTGGAGAGCGCTTTCGCTGCTTTGCGCCATCAGCCCGCCGACATCGCCCGCCAGCGTGATCGTATGCCGGGAGCGTTCGATGAGCGATTCGGCGACATGGTTCAAGGATTGCGCCTGCCGGTCGACACTGCTCGCCACGGTTTGAACGTCGTGCATCATGGCATCGGCTTGGCGCGCTGCGACGATCTGTGTCGTTACGTCGAGCCAGGTGAGGGCGAGGCCAACAATATCGCCGGTGGCGTCTCGAACCGGCTCCAGACTGGCGGTAATATCATTCTCGCCGATATGCAGGCGTAGCCCGCGCAGGGCCTCGCCCGTGCCGCTCAGACATTGGGTCAGGCGCGCGTCGCCCAGCCCGAGCAGATCCTTACTATCGGTGGCGAGCGCGTGGCTATCGCAGAAGCTGCGCCCAGCGGGATTGAGGAAGGCCACCGTTCCATCCTTGCCAAGCAGCGCGGTCGGCGTTGGGCTGCTATCGACCATCTGCTTCAGGTGCAGCACATTTTCGACACTGCTGCGCAAATGGGTGAGGGCACGGGCCATAACGGCCATCTCATCCGGGCCGGTCGGCGGAATTTCCTGGCGGGTATTGCCGGAGGCGATGGCTTCCATGACGCGGGCGAAAGCGCCGAGCGGGCGGAAAACCGTAATCCGCAGGACGATGAAGCCGCCGATAACGACGATAACGGCCAGCAGCAGTAAGGCTTTCTGGCCTTCGCTTTGCACCTCGTCCACCTGTTCGACGAAACTATCGATGCCCCGCGTGAAGCCAACGGTGGCCCAGGGGCGATTATTCGAGCCTAGCAGGGTGGCGCGGGCGGTGGCGACGGCGATCACATCGGCCGGCAAGCCTTCGCTTTTATAAAGGCTCTGATTCTTCCCATCGAAGATTTCGACGGTGCCCGCCAGCGACGGGCCGATACCTTCGAGCAGATGCATCGGGTCGGTGACGATTTCCATGACGGCCAGCACGCGGAACCCGCCCACCGGCACGAAAATAGAATGCAGCGGACGCCCGTCCGACGATTGCCAGAGATGGGTGAGTTCCTGGCGTTGCGCGCCCTTATCGCGGGCCTTCAATTGGTCAAGCACGGCGGCATCTTCCGTCGCCGAGGATTTACCGCCCTTGGAGGAGCGGGCAACGAAGACCATTTCCGGCGTGAAAACATTCACCGCGACAAGATTGATCTGCTGCTCGACGACGGGGGTGAGTGTGTAGAATGTATCGGTCATAAAGCCGAGCTTTACCGCGTCCTTCTCTTCCACCGCCTGGCCGAGCCCATTCGAGCGGCTCCATTCGTTCGCAATTGGGGAAATCCGTTCGCCATAAATCCGCGTCAATTTATCGCGGACGAAGAAGGTCAGAATCTGCCCCGTCGAACTGTTCAACGTATCGGTGGCAAATTGAGTATAGCGCGAAATCATCCGGCTCTGCTGAACCCCAACCGCAATCGCGATAATGAGGAAAAGGGCAACCAGCACGCGGCGCAACGTGAGGCGCGGTGCCCGATTTTTAGGCTTCCGATGCTCGGCCATGACAGACCCTTCCTCGTAACTACGACTGTATGACGATGAGGCAAGCATAAATTGTTCCGATTCCCGGCCCCCGGCGAACGGACGCTAAGAATCAGACCCGAAAACCTAATCGGGACGCGCGGTCGACCTAAAAACGCGCCCTTCCCAAGGGGCGGCATCTGTCGGTGACAGATGCCAGCCTGGGCGGGCAAACCCCCTAGGAAGGGGCGCGTGCGGAGAGGGTGGGGCACCCTATTCCTGAGCGATGCGGGGGAGGGCGGCATCGCCTGAAACACTTCTTACATAATTTAGAAACTTTTGAGAAATATCATACGGTAGAGCAGCTATAACCCGGCGTTATTGTGCGGCGCGATAAGCGATTTCGAAAGAAACGGCTAGGGCGATGGTTCTTTTTGAAATTTTTTGCCGCTATCGGATGAGGATTTCTGAAACTTCGCGAAGTTGGGTGCGGGCTCGCAGCAGATAAAACCCCTGGGTTGCGAGATGATTGGCGGCAAACAGGCCATCGGTTGCGCCATTCATCACAATCAGCGGGTCCAGCAGCGAGGCTTCGTGCAGGCTTTCCAGCATCTGCGTCCAGGCATTGAAAGCCTCGCGGTCGCGCAGGAGCTGCTGATAATCCACGCCCAGTTCGCGCAGGATCAGGTAATAGGCGTAGAGGCGGCCTTTAACGCCGTAAAAGACATTATCGGCGCGGCGATCGATGAAAACCTCGCGCCCGGCCAAAATTTGCTTATCGAGCACGGCGGACGCGGAACCAAGGTCGGACGTAATCCGATCGAGCAGCGCGATCAGATTGTCGCCGCGCCGTTCGAACAGCGCCTGACCTTGGCCGAGACGTTGATTATAGTTGCGCAAAGCTTTGGCCGCCGACCGATATTTCGCGTCAGACGAGGTGGTTGGTGCCCAGGAGGTCGTAAAATCGAACAGCCAGATATCCGGGGCCGATTTCAGCAGATCGACGGCTTTCGACAGGTCGGGATCGGCTTGCGACGAGCCCCGGTTACGGCCGATCTGATCCATCATTTCCGTACTAAAACGCCCGAGCGCCTCGATAATGCCCGTTTGGAATTCCGGCATATTATCGAGCCACCAGCCGGGGAGGAAAAACGGATCGTTCGCCGTCCAGCGATGCGTTATGGTTTCGCGTTCGATCAGGGTCGCCGCCATTGCCACCGCGCGGCTGCCGCCTGCGGGAACCTCGGTCGGTGTAACGGTGGTATCATCGTCGATTGTGTGAACCCAGAGCATGCCGACGGGAATATAGAGCGCGATCAGAAGAAGCAGCCCCAGCCCCATTCGCCCGATCAGCCCAAAGCTGACGCTCAGCCGCTTCGGCCACAGGCGCGTGAGGAAGGATCGTTTTTCGAAATCAAAATCAGCCACACTCGTTCCCCTTTGTGCCGCCCTTGGCGGTCGCACCCATAGCTTAATCTATGCTGGGCGGCGGTCGCCTTTAAGGGTGCATCCCCTAAAATTACGCTTTCCAAGCATGTTAGCACGGAAACGGCGGCGGATGTCTGTGCTGCCCTGGTCGTCGTTACAGGATTTCTGGAACATGTCAGGGAAATGTAACAAATACGTCATCTCCTCGCGGCAAGGTTCACGCGACGAAACCTACCCGAAATTCGGGTGGTGTGCGTATATAATAAGCATTACTAACTTTGCCCTGCGAGTGACCCATGACCGACGCTAGCACCCAGCCCGCCGTATCCGTCGATCCCAGCGACGAGATCACGAATCTGTCCGATAACCCGACGTTTGCGTCGGTCGTTGATGCCAGCCTCAGCCGCCGGTCGGTGCTGCTCGGCACGGCGGCGACGGCGCTGTTCAGTTCGCTCGGCGGCGTTTCGGCGCTCACCGTGGCGGGCGATGCCCAGGCCGCCGATAAGGCGAAGAAGCTGCTGAGCTTCAAGCCGGTCGCTAAAAGCTTGGCCGATGCCGTGATCGTGCCGGAAGGCTATGACGCGCAGATCATTTACGCGCTCGGCGATCCGCTGACCGCCAGCACCCCGGACTATAAGAACGACGGCACCGATGGCGATTTCGATAATCGCGCCGGCGATCATCATGACGGGATGGAATATTTCGGCCTGACCACCGATGGCAAGCCCTCGGCCAAAGGCGCGACGCGCGGCGTGCTCGGCGTCAACCACGAAGCCACCACCGACGAAAAACTGTCGTCGCACTTCATCCACGCCGATGGCGGCACGCGCAGCCTGCCGCGTCCGGCATCGGAAGTGGATAAGGAACTGGCGATCCACGGCGTTTCCATGGTCGAAGTGCGCAAGACCGCCTCGGGCAAGTGGGAATATGTGAAGAGCTCGGCCTTTAACCGCCGCTTTACGACGATGACCGAAATGGACATCACCGGCCCGGCGCGCGGCAGTGCGCTGCTGAAGACGAAATATTCGCCCGATGGCACCAAGACGCGCGGCACGATCAATAACTGCGGTGCCGGTCGCAGCCCCTGGGGCACCTATATGACCGGGGAAGAAAACTTCAACGGTTACTTCACCCGTCCGAAGGGCGACGATGAAGCGCGCGGTAAGGATAAGTCGGTTACGGCCCTGAACCGCTACGGTCGCAAAGAAGGCGACACGTCGCGTCACGGTTGGGAAAGCGCCGGTTCGGGCGATAAATATGTGCGTTGGATCAATGCCAAAACCGGCACTTCGGCCGATGGCAGCGACGATTATCGCAATGAAATGAACGGCCAGGGTTTCGTTGTCGAAATGGACCCGTATGACGGCAAGAAGCTCGCCAAGAAGCGCACCGCCCTGGGCCGTTATGCCCATGAAAGCGCCGCCTTCAGCAATCCGGTCGCGGGGCAACCGCTCGCCGTCTACATGGGCGACGATGCACGCAACGAATATATCTACAAGTTCGTCAGCGAAGCCACTTGGTCGGCCGCCGATGCGACCAACCCGGACCGTTTGGCCGTGGGCGATAAGTTCCTCGATAAGGGCACGCTCTACGTTGCCAAATTCACCGCCGACGGCACGGGTGAATGGATCGAGCTGTCGCTGAACAATCCGGCGATTAAGAATTACGACAAATATTCCTTCACCGATCTGGCCGATGTTGTCGTGAATTCGCGCATCGCGGGCGATGCCGTCGGCGCGACCAAGATGGATCGCCCGGAATGGTGCGCCGTCAATCCGGCCAATGGTGAAGTCTATTTCACGCTCACCAACAATGCGAACCGCTCCATCGAACCGAAGAATGCGCCGCAGTTGGAGCCCGATGCCTCCAACCCGCGCGCCTATTCGGACGTGAAGGGCACCTCGCGCGTTCAAACCGGCAACTCGCATGGCCATATCATCCGCCTGCGTGAAGCCGGTGGTGCCGGGGCGAAAGCCTTCTCGTGGGATATCTACCTGTTCGGGGCGGAAGCCTCGGCCGATCCCGCAACGGTCAACCTGTCCAAGCTCAACGGCAATCAGGATCTCTCCAGCCCCGATGGTCTGGCCTTCAGCCAAGCCACTGGCATCTGCTGGATCCAGACCGATGACGGCGCTTACACCGATGTCACCAACTGCATGATGCTGGCGGCGCTGCCGGGCAAGGTCGGCGATGGTCAGAAGGTCAATCTGAACTACACGAAGGCCGATGGCTCGAAGATGAGCATCACCACCCCGGTCGGCAAAGCCCCGACCGAAGGCGAGTTGAAGCGCTTCCTGGTCGGCCCGAAGGGTTGCGAGTTGACCGGTATCGCCGAAACGCCGGATGGTAAGGCGCTGTTCGTGAACATCCAGCATCCGGGCGAAAGCACGAAGGCTGCCGATGTGAATGATCCGGCGAAGTACGAAAGCCAATGGCCGGCGAATGCAGGCTATGGCGCCGGTAAGCGTCCGCGTTCGGCCACCATCGTCATCACCAAGAAAGATGGCGGCGTGATCGGCGCTTAACACTCCTGACGACTCACTAAAAGGCCGCGCCGATCCTCTGATCGGCGCGGCTATTTTTTAGGCAGACACTTCCGGCGGACTGCTATGAAGATAGGGGAAGTCCCGCGCGTATGCTGAGGGCTGCCATGCTTTCCCGCTCGGCGGCGATGAAGGTTTGCATGAACTGCCGGGCCAGATGGGACTGTGGCCGATGCCGCGCCCACAGCGCTTGAACGCGGTAGGTGAGGGGCGTGTGCAGGGGCTTAATATCGATCAGGTCAGGCTGGCCGGAGGCGGCGGTATAGGCGTCGACGACGGCGGCCCCGGCTCCCCGGCTAACGAGGGACAGGGCGATCCGGTTGGTCTTCACTTCGATTTCCGGGACCAAAGCAATATCACCCATCGTCAAAGCATTATGGAGCAGCGCCCCCAGCGGGTCGCCCGCGCGCAGGCCGATGAAGGGCCAAGCCGTCATGGCGCTCAAGTCGATAGGGCCGGTCAGATGATCGGCGGTGCCCTTCTGGAAGATCGCCACCATCGCCCCGCTGGCGATTTCCTCCATACTCAAGCCGGGATGGGGCGTCGCGTCGAAGGCAAAGCCTAAATCGACATCCTGGATTAGCAGGGCATCGACCAGATCCTTGTAATGATGGGTTTCCACCTCGAAGCTGACATCGGGATGCTCCTTGCGGAAGCGGCTGATGGCCTGGGGCATCAGGTCGATACAGAGGGCCGGGGAGGCGGCGATGCGCAAGCGCCCGGATTTTCCGTCCTTCAGGTTGCGCGCCAGTTTCTTCAGGCTTTCGAGCCCGGAGTAGATCTTCTGGACCTCCGCGAAAAGCGCCAGCCCTTCGGGCGTTGGGTGCAGGCGGCCCCGGATGCGCTGGAACAGCGTGAGGCCGATTTGATCTTCGGCATGCTGAAGAATTTTCGTCACGGCAGGCTGGGAAACATTGAGCAGACGGGCGGCCCCGCTGACCGTGCCAGTTACGATGATGGCATGAAACACTTCGATGTGGCGTAGCCGCATTCCGCCCCGACCTTCGTGGTAAAATCGTCACGGGTCAGCCTAGCGCAGATTGGGCCTAGCGAAAGAGTTATATGAGGCTATGTGAAAGTTATGGTGTTGTGAGCCGCGCCAGCGCCAGATCGAACAGCGGCGGCACTTCGGCAATATGGGGGACCTCGGCCAACTCGGCCCGGCTTAGCCAGCGCGCATCCGCCGCGTCATCCGCCGCGCGCAGCGTGCCGCGCGGGTTCCGGCCGAGCACAGGGACCAAAACATAGTGAAACCCCTCTGAAATCGCTTCCAGCGGCGGTAGCGCCTCAAAGAAATCGGCGACGATGCCCGTCTCTTCCCGCAGCTCGCGCGCGGCGGCGGCGAATAGCCGCTCCCCGGCTTCCAACTTGCCGCCGGGAAAGCCCCAGAGCCCGCAATTGGGCGGTTTGCCGCGCTCAACCAGCAGCAGCCGCGCGCCTTGGCACACGAGGGCCAGAACGCCGACGCGGGGCACGGCGCTCATGGCCGAACCCTTGGGTAGGTCGTATAGGTTTTCAAAGGAAACCTCTCCTGGGGCGAGTGACCGGACTTGAACCGGCGACATCCAGAATCACAATCTGGCGCTCTAACCAACTGAACTACACCCGCCGTCAGGAGAGGCGCTTTCCCTAATCCAACCGCGCGCCCCTGTCAAGCGCTTGGTGGAAGTTTTAGGGAATGCCTAAAATTTAGGCTGAGTGGCGAAATTTTTTTCCAAATCAATGACGGAATTCTGTGCATCGCGCCCCTTTTCCAGGCTATGCCTTCCTGGCATGCCTTGTGCTAATCTACCGGCAGGGGGCAAGCTGGCGAATGGGTCGCCAGGCGGAGAAGAAGCGCAGAACCAATGAAAAAAAGTCGAAGCGATTATCAAGCCGTTCAAGCTCGACGAGGTCAAAGAAGCCCTCCATGAGATCGGTATTCAAGGGCTGACCGTGACCGAGGCCAAGGGCTTCGGACGTCAGAAAGGCCATACCGAGCTGTATCGGGGGGCTGAATATGTGGTCGATTTTCTCCCGAAGGTGAAAATCGAGATCGTGATGGACGATGCGCTGGTTGAACGCGCCGTTGAAGCGATCCAGCAAGCTGCCCATACTGGCCGCATTGGCGATGGCAAAATCTTCGTCATTCCGGTCGAAGATGCCATTCGTATCCGAACCGGCGAAAAAGGCGGTGACGCGATCTAGCGTCTGCCTTAGCCTAACCTTATCCCTCAACCTTCGCCATCCATCCGAAACGGGAAGATTACACATGTCCGACGCGAAAACCGTACTGTCGTTGATCCAGGAAAATGGCGTGAAGTACGTCGACTTCCGCTTTACCGAT
>NZ_LAJY01000070.1 GCF_000963705.1 Elstera litoralis
ACCGCCTCCATCGTCACCGCGCTTTTGCACGATGTGATCGAGGATACGGAGGTTAAGCTTGCCGATATTGAAAAAGCCTTCGGCAAGGAAATCGGGCGGCTGGTGAATGGCGTCACCAAGCTGACGCGCATCGAATTGCAGTCGGACCAAACGAAACAGGCGGAAAACTTCCGTAAGTTCGTGCTGGCCATGTCCGAAGATATTCGCGTGCTGCTGGTGAAGCTGGCGGACCGGCTGCACAATATGCGGACGCTGAACTTCATTCCGAAGCCGGAAAAACGCTCGCGCATCGCCGCCGAAACTTTGGAAATCTATGCGCCGCTCGCCGACCGGATCGGCATGCAGACGATGAAGGACGAGTTGGAAGACCTCGCCTTCGCCCAGCTCAATACCGAAGCGCGCGCCTCCATCGTCAAGCGGCTCGAATATTTGCGCGGCGGCGGGCAGGATCTGATCCAGAAGATCATCGCCGAACTGCACGCCAAGCTGACCGAATCCGGCATCGAAGCCAAGGTGAAGGGGCGGGAGAAAGCGCCCTATTCGATCTGGCGCAAGATGCAGCATAAGAATGTCGCTTTCGAGCAGCTTTCGGACATTATCGCCTTCCGTGTCGTCGTACCGACCGCTGATAAATGCTACGAGACGCTCGGCGTGCTGCACGCGCTCTACCCCAGCGTGCCGGGGCGGTTCAAAGATTATATTTCAACGCCGAAGCCCAACGGCTACCGCTCGATCCATACCAGCGTGATCGGCCCGCAGCGCCAGCGCATCGAAGTGCAAATCCGCACCGATGCGATGGATGAAGTGGCCGAATATGGCGTGGCCGCCCACTGGCACTATAAGCGTCAAGGCTCCGATCAAGCCCTGGAGGGGGCGGAGAAAGCCATCATCCCGGCCCCGACGATGGGCGGGGCTAAGTCCGAAGGCGCGCAGTATCGCTGGTTGCGGGAATTGCTCGATATTCTCGAACACGCCTCCGGACCTGAGGAGTTTCTGGAACATACCAAGCTGGAAATGTTCCAAGATCAGGTGTTCTGCTTCACGCCCAAGGGCGAGTTAATCCAACTGCCGCGCGGGGCGACGCCGGTCGATTTCGCCTATGCCGTCCACAGCCAGATTGGCGATACTTGCGTCGGGGCTAAGATCAACAGCCGGATCGTGCAGCTGCGCTCGATTTTGCAAAACGGCGACCAGGTGGAAATCATCACCTCCAAGGGGCAAACCCCCTCGGCGGATTGGGAAGATTTCGTTGTCACCGGCAAGGCGAAAGCCCGCATTCGCCGCTATGTGCGCATTCAGCGCCGTGCGCAGTATATGACGCTCGGGCGCACGGTGATCGAAAAGGAATTCCGGCACGAAGCTATGCCTTCACCGAAAAAGCCCTGGAAGGGGTGCTGAAAACCCTGCAAGCCCCCACCATCGACGATCTCTATGCGATGGTCGGCGAGGGGCTGGTGACGGGCCGGGAAGTCATTCATACCGTCTTCCCCGGCACCAAGCCGACCGCGAAAAATCCGCCCTCGCCGATTGGCAAGCCCAAGCCGCGCAAAGAGGGCGGCGGGGTGCCCCTGCGCGGCCTGATCCCCGGTATGGCGGTTCATTACGCGCGCTGCTGCCACCCGCTGCCCGGCGACCGCATCGTCGGCATCGTCACCACCGGCAAGGGCGTCACCGTTCACACCATCGACTGCGTGAACCTCGAAGCCTTCTCCGACACGCCCGAACGCTGGATCGATGTGTCGTGGGAAACCGATACCAGTATGCCGGAGCATCATATCGGCCGGCTGCATATGATCGCCTCCAACGAGCCCGGCACCATTGGCACGCTGGGCACGGTCATCGGCAAGAATCAGGGCAATATCACCAACCTAAAGTTCGTCGCGCGCTCGACGGATTTCTTTGAGATTTTGGTGGACGTGGAAGTGACCGACGTGCGGCACCTGACGAATATCATCGCGGCGCTGCGGGCAACCCCGGCGATTAACTCTGTGGATCGGTCGCGGGGGTAGGGCTAGCGGATTTCGCTCAAGAGAGCCTGTGTAGAGGAAGATTCATACGGCGGTGAAGGACGCGTAGAATTTCCGTCGTACCATTCCGGCGACGATAGACAATGAAATGCTCTTCAATGGTAAGGATGCGGCACCCTGGCTGAAGATCATCCCGCGCCCGGCTCGCCGGTGTCATCGGGTCATCACTGAGGCGTTGGAAGGCTTCTATAAAGGCAGCGGCATATTTCCGCGCCTGTGCTTCGCCCCATTGCCGGGCCGTATACTCGGCAATTTCAACCAAATCTGCATCGGCTAGTCGGGTAAGGCGAAACCGCATAGGTCACCCCTGTCGGGGCTGGCGTGCTTGTTCAATGCCTTGCGCGAAAATCTCATCAAGGCTTCGGGAGGAGAAAATACCGGCATTCGCCTCGTCCACGCCGCATTGAACCGCCGCGCGCAACGCTCTGTCTTCCAGTTCGATTAGTTGCGCCTGGAGCGCCGCATTCAGAACGCTATCCACGTCCTGTCCGGTCAGGGCTTGCAGCCGCGCCAATCGCTCGGCAGTGGCATCCTGTATATCGATGCGATGCGTCATAGAGCCAAGTGTAATTACCCGCGGCGGCCCTGTCCATCTGAACCGGCCCTGCCCTATCCCTTCACCGTCTCACACCAAAACTTCGCCTTTTCCGCAACGAAGCGGTTAAGCCCCAGCGTCGGCGCGCAGGAGCCGCATTCGGCGATCATGCGGGCGGCGACGGCGGCGATGTCCGACGGCAGCGCGTCCGGCAACTCGCGAACAGGGCGGAAGCTGGCGGTTGCGTGATCGAAGGCGGAAAGCTCACCCGAAGTAAGGTCGAAGTACCAACCGTGCAGGCGTAAGGTGCCGGCGGCGACGGGTTCTCTAATCCACGGAAAACTCAGCAGGTTCGACAGCGAGACCAGCACGGCGGCCTGTTCCAGCGTGCGCCTTGCCTCGTCGGGCGGCAGGGTTCCCAGCAGCGGCTCCACCGCATCAAAGGCGGGCAGGGCGATTTTCACCCAATCGGAGAGAAATTCGTAGGCGCTGTCTTCTTGGTCTTCCCCAGCATCCACGGCGGCGCGCTGGCCCTGGGCACGGTCGCGCAGATGCATCAAGCCGCCGCACAGGGCGTGGCCGAGAATAACGATATGGCCGACACCAAGCCCCTTCACCCCGAATTCAAGCGCCGCCGAAGTCCCGTGATAGTGCCGGTCGGCCTCGCGCGGCGGCACGATGGCGGCGACGTTGCGGATGACGAAGAGATCGCCCGGCTCGGTGCGCGTCACGATGGCGGGATCGACGCGCGCATCGGAGCAGGCGACGATCATCACTTCCGGCGACTGGCCCTTTTGGCTGAGGTCGGCGTAAAGCTCGCGGTCGCGCTCGAAATAGTCGCGGCGAAATTCCTTAAAGCCCGTGACCAGCCGGGTGAGCACCTTATCGCGGAGATATTTTTGCACTGCATCATTCATGGGGAGGAGATTTCAGCGAATCGGCGCTGGGGTCAAGGGGCAGCTTACGGAAACCCCTGGACACGCCGCCCATCCGCCGTTAGGGTCCGCGCCCCTTTGGCACTCCCTTGGAGAAAGGTAGCGATTATGGCAGCGGGCGGGCTTGATTTCGGAACCTCCAACTCGGCCTTGGCGATTGTGCGCCAGGGTAAAGCCGAATTGCTGCCGCTGGAGCCGGATGCGCGCACCATTCCGAGTGCGCTGTTTTTCCAGTCGGAAGATAAAACGGTGGAAATCGGCAGCGCCGCCATGAGCGCCTATTTGGACGGCGAGCCGGGGCGGTTGATGCGCTCGCTGAAATCGGCACTCGGCACCAAACTGATTGAGGAAGAGACGGTCGCGCTGGGGCGGCGCTGGCGCTTTACCGATATTATCGCGCTCTACCTGCGCACGGTAAAGGCGCGGGCGGAAGCAGCGTTGGGCGAGGACATCACCCAACTCGTCCACGGTCGCCCGGTGCATTTCGTCAATGGCGACGAGGCCGCCGACCGGGAAGCCCAGAATGTGCTGGAAGATATCGCCCAGCACGTCGGTTTTCGCGAGGTCGTGTTTCAGTATGAGCCGATTGCGGCGGCATTGGCCTTCGAGCGGCAGATTGAACGGGAAACCCTGGTATTGGTGGCCGATATCGGCGGGGGTACGTCCGATTTTTCGATTATTCGGGCGCGGCCTGACCGCACGTCCGACGAAGATCAGGCCGAAGATATTCTGGCCAACGGCGGTTTGCGCTTGGGCGGGACCGATCTCGACCGCTTCCTGTCGCTCGCCGAGGTCATGCCGCTTTTGGGCTATCAGCAGCCTTTGCTGCGCAATGATCTAACGCCGCCGAACTGGGTCTACACCAAGCTCGCCACCTGGGCGGAAATTGCGTTTCTCTACGATCCAGCTCTCAGCCGGGAGGTGGTTCGGATGGCGGCGGAAGCGCGCGACGCAAAACCGCTCAACCGGCTGCATCGGGTTTTGGAACAGCGCGACGGGCATCGCTTGGCGGCCTCGGTGGAAGCCGCGAAAATCGCCCTATCGACGCAGGGCGATTACGCGATGCCGCTGGTCTATCTAGAAGATGCTTTGAGCCTGATGCTGAAGGTCGAAGCGCTGGAAGCGGCGCTGGCCGGGGCGGGGCGGCAGTTGACGGCGGAGGTTCACGCCTGCCTGAAAGCGGCCGGGGTTGCCCCTGGGGCCATCGATGCTGTTATCCTCACGGGCGGTTCTTCCTTGATGCCCCTCGTGCAGCGCGCGATCGCGGCAGCGGTGCCGGACGCCGCGATGACGCCCTTCGATGCCTTCGGCGGGGTAGCCTCTGGCCTCGCGTGGCAGGCTGAAAGACTGTTTAACTAGGCGGCGCGTCGAAAAGGGCTTTCCAAACACATAAAGATATATTTATATGTCCCTATGACGGATTTAGAGCCCCTCGACCTGCTTCTCGAACGCCTGCGCGCGGCGGCGGAAGAAACGCGCCTGCGCCTGCTGGTGCTCTGCGCCGATTCGGAACTGACGGTGAGCGATCTCACCGCGATTCTGGGGCAAAGTCAGCCGCGTGTCTCGCGTCATTTGAAAGTTCTCTGCGATGCCGGGCTGCTGGAGCGGTTCCGCGAAGGCTCCTGGGCGTTTTTTCGCCTCAGCCAGCGCGGGCTCGGGGCGACGCTGGCGCGCGGGCTGGTGGAGCGCTTGTCGCTGCAAGACGCGCAAATCCAGCTCGATCTTGAGCGGCTGCACACGGTAAAGCAGGCGCGCTCGGAAAGTGCCGCGCGCTATTTCGATGAGAATGCCGCCGACTGGGACCGCATCCGCACCCTGCATGTGGCGGAAAACGAGGTTGAAGCGGCGGTCGTGGCCCGTTTGGGCGCGGGGCCGTTCGGCGATATTCTCGATATCGGCACGGGAACCGGGCGCCTCTTGGAGGTTTTGGCCCCGAAGGCCGAGCGCGCCATCGGGCTCGATCTGTCGCGCGAAATGCTGGCGCTGGCGCGCACCAATCTCGATAAGGCCGGGCTGAAGAACTGCTCCGTTCGGCAAGGCGATCTTTATGCGCTGCCGTTTCCGGCGCAGAGTTTCGATGCGGTTACACTGCATCAGGTTCTGCATTATCTCGAAGACCCGGCGGGCGCGGTGACGGAAGCCGCGCGCGTGCTGCGCCCCGGCGGGCGGCTGGTGGTCGTCGATTTCGCGCCGCATGATCTCGAAGAATTACGCGACCGCCACGCCCACCGCCGCTTAGGCTTTCCGCAGGGCGATGTCGATACCTGGTGCCAAGTCGCAGGGCTGGAGCCCGAACCCTCGCAAGTGCTGCCCGGCAAACCCCTTACCGTCATTCTTTGGTCGGCCCGCCACACCGGGACCGCATCAAACCGTTCTTCTGCCCTGGAGTTATCCCGATGAGCGATTCTCTCGCTATTTCCTTCGAGTTTTTTCCGCCGAAGACGCCAGAGATGGAAGCCTCGCTGTGGTCGGCGGTTGAAAAGCTGGCCCCGCTCAACCCCAGCTTCGTTTCGGTGACCTATGGCGCGGGCGGCTCGACGCGCGAGCGCACCCATGCAACTGTACGCCGCCTGCGCCAGGAAACCAAACTGGAGCCCGCCGCCCATCTCACCTGCGTCGCCGCGACGCGGGAGGACATCGATGCAATCGCGCGGGATTATTGGGCCTCGGGCATCCGCCATATCGTCGCCTTACGCGGCGACACCCCGACGGGCGGGCCGTACGAGCCCACCCCCGGCGGCTATGGCTATTCGACCGATCTGGTCGCGGGCCTCACGCGCATCGCGCCGTTCGAAATTTCGGTTGCGGCCTATCCCGAAGGCCACCCGGAGTCAAAATCGCTCGACGCCGATCTCGACGTGCTGAAACGCAAAGTCGACGCCGGGGCGACGCGGGCGATCACGCAATATTTCTTCGAGACCGACCTGTTCGTGCGGTTTGTTGAGCGCGCCCGCAAGGCCGGGATTTCTATTCCCATCGTGCCGGGCATTCTGCCGGTAACGAACGTGGCGCAGGTGCTGAAATTCTCGAAAGCCTGCGGAACCTCCGTACCGCAGTGGCTGGCCGATACCTTCGACGGGCTCGATGCTGATCCCGAAACGCGCAAGCTGGTCGCGGCGTCGGTCGCGGCGGAACAGGTCTTGAAGCTCAAGGCCGAAGGCATTTCCGACTTCCATTTCTATACGCTGAACCGGGCCGACCTAACGCTGGCCCTCTGCCGCCGCCTCGGCGTTCGTGCCCCCGCTGCCGCTTAACCTTTTGCTGGAGAGAGATGCGCTATGAGTGATTTTCTGACCGCCCTCAAACAGCGGGTTCTGCTTTGCGACGGCGGCACCGGCGCGCTGGTGCAGGCAATGGATTTGGACGTGGACCGCGATTATCTGGGGCAGGAAAACTGCACCGAGATTCTGAATAAGTCGCGCCCGGATATCGTCCGCGAAATCCACGGCAATTATTACGGGGCCGGGTCGGATGTGGTCCAGACCAACAGCTTCGGCGGCTCGCCGATCACGCTAGCGGAATTCGGCTTACAGGATGAAGCCTTCGAGCTGAACCGCCTCGCGGGCCAGCACGCCAATGATACGCGCGACCAGTTCAAGGCCGAT
Source organism: Elstera litoralis (assembly GCF_000963705.1). GTDB lineage: Bacteria > Pseudomonadota > Alphaproteobacteria > Elsterales > Elsteraceae > Elstera > Elstera litoralis. The sequence continues at coordinate 7,103 of NZ_LAJY01000070.1, forward strand.
GGGCGGCAGCGGTTTATTCTCGGCTCCATTGGGCCGGGCACGCGCCTGCCGAGCCTCGGGCATATCGATTATCAGAGCCTTGAGGATTCTTTCTACATTCAGGCGGCAGGCCTGATTGCAGGCGGTGTGGATTCCATCCTTATCGAAACATGCCAAGATCCACTTCAGATCAAAGCGGCAGTCAACGGCACTAAGCGCGCCCGCAAAGAGGCCGGAAAACCCATCGGTTTGATGGTTCAGGTGACGGTCGAAACCACCGGCACGCTGCTGGTCGGCGCCGATATTTCGGCAGCCGCCACGGTGATTCATTCGCTCGATGTGGATGTTATGGGGCTTAACTGCGCCACCGGTCCGCAGGAAATGGCCGAGCATGTGAAATGGCTCGGTGAAAGCTGGCCGGGGTTGATTTCGGTGCAGCCGAATGCGGGCTTGCCGGAATTGGTGGACGGCAAAACCCATTATCCGCTGAGCCCGCAGGAACTGGCGACCTGGCTCGAACGCTTCATCCGCGAGGACGGCATCAATATGGTCGGCGGCTGCTGCGGTACGCGCCCAGACCATATCCGCGCGCTCGATCAAATGCTGCGGCGACTCGATACGCAAACCGGCAATTCCCTGGGCCGCCCGGTGCCGGTCGCGCGCAAGCCGCAGTGGGTGCCCTCGGTCGCCTCGCTCTATACGGCGGTGCCGCTGCGCCAGGAGAATGCCTATCTCTCCATCGGCGAGCGCTGCAACGCCAACGGCTCAAAGAAATTTCGTGAGTTGCAGGAAGCCGGCGATTGGGACGGCTGCGTTGCGATGGGGCGTGAGCAGGTGAAAGAGGGCTCGCACACGCTCGACCTCTGCACCGCCTTCGTCGGGCGCAACGAGATCGACGATATGACCCAGGCCGTCACCCGCATGCGCGGGTCGGTCAATGCGCCGCTCGTCATCGATTCCACCGAACTGCCCGTGTTGGAAGCCGCGTTGAAGCTCTACGGCGGTAAGGCCATTCTCAATTCGATCAACTTCGAAGACGGCGAAGTGCCTGCCGATAAGCGCATGGAACTGGCCAAACGCTTCGGCTCGGCGGTGATCGCCCTCACCATCGACGAAGAGGGCATGGCGAAGGACGTTGATCGTAAGCTGGAAATCGCCCATCGGCTCTATGATTTCGCGGTGAACCGTTACGGTTTGCCCGCGTCGGATTTGATGTTCGATCCGCTGACCTTCACCATCTGCACCGGTAATGAGGACGACCGCAAACTCGGCCTGTGGACGCTGGAGGCCATCGAACGGATTTCCAAGGAACTGCCCGAGTGCCAGATCGTCCTCGGCCTGTCGAATATCTCCTTCGGGCTTAACCCCGCCGCGCGCCATGTGCTGAATTCGGTGTTCCTGGATCACGCCGTGCGGCGCGGGATGACCGGCGCGATTGTGCATCTGTCGAAAATCATGCCGCTGCATAAAATCCCGGAAGAAGAGGTGAAGGTTGCCGAAGATCTGATCTTCGACCGCCGCCGCGAGGGCTATGATCCGTTGCAGGTCTTCCTTGGTCTCTTCGAAGGTCGGCAAGCGGCCGCGAAAGTTGTGCGCAAGCGCGCCGAAAGCGTCGAAGAGCGTTTGAAAGATCGGATTGTCGACGGCGACCGTTTGGGCCTTGAAGACGAGCTTGCCGAGGCGATGAAGTCCCATCCGCCGCTCACCATCATCAACAGTTTCCTGCTCGACGGCATGAAAGTGGTGGGCGAGCTGTTCGGCGCGGGCAAGATGCAACTGCCCTTCGTGCTGCAATCCGCCGAAACTATGAAAACGGCGGTCGCGTTTCTCGAACCCTTTATGGAAAAGATCGAGGGTCAGGAGAAAGGCACCATCGTGCTCGCCACGGTGAAGGGCGATGTGCACGATATCGGCAAGAATCTGGTCGATATCATCCTCACCAACAACGGCTACCGCGTGGTGAACCTCGGCATTAAGCAGCCGATTGCCAGCATTCTGACGGCGGCAAAAGAGCATAAGGCTGATGCTATCGGCATGTCCGGCCTGTTGGTGAAATCAACGGTTATCATGAAGGATAATCTCGAAGAGTTGCGCCGCGAGGGCATCGACGTGCCGGTGCTGCTCGGCGGCGCGGCGCTGACGCGCAAGTTCGTCGAAGAGGATTGCGTCACCGCTTACGGTGGCCAGCGCGTCGCCTATGCCCGCGACGCCTTCGATGGGCTCTCACTGATGGATAAGGTCGTCGGCGGCGATTTCGATACCTATGTTTCTGATACGCAGGAAAAGCGCGCGAGCCGCCCGACCCATACGAAACGCATTCTCGGTCAGGCTGCCAATGCCGAACGCCGCCCGGTCGATGCCGAGGAAATCCGCCTGCGCCGCCAGGAGCTTCACCGCGACGTAAGCCCGCCGGTGCCGCCCTTCTGGGGGCCGCGCGTGCTGGCGCGCGTGCCCGTGCCGACGCTGGTGCCGTATTTGAACGAAACCATGCTGTTTCAGTTCCAATGGGGCTTCCGCAAAATGGGCAAGTCGCTGGACGAGTTCAAAGCCTGGGCCGCCCAGGAAGTGAAACCGATCCTGAAACGCATGCTCGACCTCTGCCAGACCGACGATATTTTGCTGCCCCAGGCCGTCTACGGTTATTGGAAATGCGCGGGCGACGGGAACGATGTGGTGCTGTTCGAGGAAGATGGCACGACGGAAGCTGGGCGCTTCACCCTGCCGCGCCAAGCGGGCGACCAGGGCCTGTGCATTTCCGACTTCTTTCGCGATATTCACGACCCGCAGCGCGACGTGATCGGCCTGCAAGTGGTGACGATGGGGCAGAAGGTGGCCGATGTGGCGCGCGATTGGTTCGCCGAAAACCGCTATCAGGATTACCTCTATCTGCACGGGCTCGGCGTCGAGATGGCCGAAGCGATGGCCGAATACGTCCATAAGCGTATTCGTGGCGAGCTTGGTTTTGCCGCCGAGGATGATCGCGATATCGAGAAAATGCTAAAGCAGGGCTATCGCGGCAGCCGCTATTCCTTCGGCTATCCGGCCTGTCCCAATCTTGCGGATCAACATTTGTTGATGAAACTCTTAGGCGGCGAGCAGATCGGCGTGAACCTATCGGACGAAGATCAACTTCATCCCGAACAGTCAACCTCTGCCATTGTCGTACTACACCCGCAGGCAAAGTATTTCTCGGTTTAGCTTTGGGCCTTGCCTGTGGAGGGGGGAGGCGGGTATAACCCGCTCGCTATTTAAGTCTGACGAAGGGCGGGC
>NZ_LAJY01000700.1 GCF_000963705.1 Elstera litoralis
CCGACATTGAAGAACTCGCTTTTATCAGCGACCGCGAGGGCATGCTGACCTTGATGCGTTTCTTCGTTGCCAAACTCAGGGATTCTTTTGGTTTCAAAGAGGATTCGACGATTTTCTTTTCGGTCTATCGCCTTCTTCATGCGCTTTATTTATGCGACCGTCTGCTGTCGGTCGATAAATATCTCTCTGATATGCTGATGTCAGGGTCCAAGTTTGGGCCGCTTTACGCGCAGTTAGGGACTGAATTTATTCAGGATGTGCGCTTCGTCGTAATCTCCGTGGTGTCGGCGAGTGAAAACGGGGCCGGGTATTTACTCGTCTACAATAAAGACCCCAGCCAATTTGAGCAACCGGATGGCGATTCCGGGAAAACGCTGATTGCGCCCCCGCCTGACACGAAGGTCGCGGTGGAATTAACACTCATATGGTCGGAGTTTTTCGCGCTGAGCAATCCTAGCACGGCGAGCAGTAGCGGCTTTTAGGGCCGACCTTCGTCGGCGCTAGCGCGCGGGTGCGCTGAGCGGGCGATGCGCCGGAACGGGCGTTGCGGCGACGATACCCCGCCGAAACTCGCGCGGGCTCTTGCCCCACTGCCGCCGAAAGCTTTTCTCGAAATGGCTGAGATCGGCAAACCCGACGCTCATGGCGACATCGGTGATCGGTTGGCGCAGGTCGGTCGACAGCAGTTCGCTGGCCTTCTGGACGCGCAATCGCCCCAGCAGGGTTTTGAACGCAGTGTGTAACTCGGTGCGGAACAGAAAGCTTAAGTGCGAGCGGCTAACATGGGCGTGGCTGGCAAGCTCGTCTAAAGAAACCGGCTGAGCATAATGTTCGCCTAAGTAAAACAGCGCTTTCTTGAGGGCAGGGTGCCGCCCGGCGAGGGCTTGGGCATCTTTGCTCAGCGCGCATGAAATCCAATATTCTAAAGGCTCTGGTCGGGGCGGTAGCGTGATCGGGCGCGCTTCGGTTGGGGGGCGGGGGCTCCTCCGGCGCGCCGTGCGCCGGCGCGGGCAGCATCCAAGGGGCGTGTTGGCGAATATCCGCGTCAGTAATCGGGGCACCATCGGTCATAACCGCCAGTCGGGCGATCACGCGGTCAAGCTCAAAGCCATTTTCTGGCCAGGGATAGGCGCGGCAGGCGGCGAGAAGGTCGGGCGTTACGATCTCGGGTTTCGCATAACCGTGGTCGGCCAGGGCGGCGACGATGAGGGCGGGCAAATCCTCCAAACGGTCGCGTAGGGGCGGAAGCTCCGTACCCAAAAAATCCAATTCCGCCAGAAGCGAGCGTGAGAAGCGACCGTCGCGGGCGGCCTGCTTCA
>NZ_LAJY01000701.1 GCF_000963705.1 Elstera litoralis
CGTGTGTGGCTGCGCGAGTTTTCTCGATCACGGCTGTATCCCGCATAAATTTCGGCTGGTGCCGGGTGGTTAGCAACGCGAACACGGGACCGCGCCCCACATATTTCCTCAACCTCGGGAGCGACCCAGGGTTAAAGCGAGGTTTCGTATTTCGTGGGCTCTTACCTTCAGAATTTCTCATAGTTTATTCTATCCGTGGGCACAAAAATTGTGTCCGCACGGATAGAATATCCTGCAAACCACGCGTTAGTGCGGGGAATTAAACCAGATTAGCTCGCCTTTTGAAGCTGGGCATACAGCCGCAGGCTTTCGTTGGATAGCCCGCGCGCGCTATCAACCGATTGTAGAATGCTGTGCATGCTCTCTTCGATATTGGTAACTGCCCCGGCCGTATTATTCATATTCGACGAGATATCGAGGGTGACGGCGGTTTGTTGTTCGATTGCGCCCGCCACGCCCGACACCAGATTCTGAACGTCGGCCATTGCGCCACTGATCTTGTTGAGCGCCGTCGAGACGCCACTGGAGATCGATTGAATCCCAGTGATTTCCCGAGCGATCGATTCCGTTGCTTGCGCAACCTGTTGGGCGAGCGTTTTTACCTCGCCGGCGACCACCGCAAACCCGCGTCCGGCTTCGCCCGCGCGCGCCGATTCGATCGTGGCATTGAGGGCCAGCAGATTGATGCTGGAGGCGATATCTTGAATGAACTTCGTCACGCTGGACATGGCTTCCGCCGCAACGATGAGGCGATGGGCCTCGTCATCGGCAACGGAAATATAATCCATCGCGCCGTCGACGGAGGTTTTCGACCGAACCACGCTATTGGCGACCTCGCCGATCGACGCGGCCAATTCCTCGGCGCTGGCCGCAACCGTCTGGAAGCTTGAGGAGGTTTGCGTTGCGGCGCTGGCAACCAGGCCCGTTTGATGGTTGATGCCGCTGATCGACTGAACGATCTGGGCTAGGTTCGTATCGATTTGCTGCCCGACGACTTCCGTCCGAAGGCGCTGATTTACCGTCTCCGTTACGTCAATGGCATATTTGACCACTTTAACCGGGCGACCTTGCGGGTCGAACACCGGATTATAGGTAGCTTGAATCCAAACCTCCCGCCCACCTTTACCGATCCGCTTGAATTCGTCGGAAATAAACTGCCCTTG
>NZ_LAJY01000702.1 GCF_000963705.1 Elstera litoralis
AATAAACCTTATTTTTCTTGCAGTAATCTTACCGGTCATTTTTTTTGCCATACTCTTATCCCTTCAGCGGCATCCCAACCATGCGGTCTATCGGGATGCAGCTTGCGACCAATTCCGTCCTTAAAGTGTAACGGCATCGAGCATCTGCAATCAAACGCATTCCGAAGCTGCGACTATGCCCGCTAACCTCTATTTACCCAGACCCAGCCGCCGAAACAAATCGCCCACTCATTTTTTTGGGTGTACAATCAATCCATGCGAACCGTCATCGAAACCCCGACATTCCAGAAGCAGGCCGAGGCAGTCTGGGATCGGGACGAACGGCACGCCTTTATCGATTGGATCGCCCGGAACCCCGACGCCGGGGATGTAATCCCTGGGGCCGAGGGCGCGCGGAAAGTTCGGTGGGGGCGGTCTGGAACGGGCAAGCGGGGCGGCGTTCGGGTGATTTATTTCCACCTGTCCGCCGATGAAGTGGTGCTGCTGCTGATGGTCTATGCCAAAGCCGCGCGCGCCACCGTAAAGGCCGGGGACATTCAGCGGAGATAATATGATGAACAACTTGAAGACCCTAAACGTCGAGAAAATCGCCGCCGCTATCGAAGCCGATGCGGGCGAAGCCTTGCCCGGCCTGCGCGCGTCGCTCGCCGAGGCCAAGGCGGGCAGTTTTTGCGCAAATCCATACGCCGGAGGAAATCGTAAGCCGGGGGCGCGGGCGTCCGGCGGGCAGCAAACAGGCGACAACGAAGGAAGCCGTCAAAATCCGCCTGGATGCCGATGTCCTCGCCGCCCTGCGCGCCAGCGGCGACGGCTGGCAGACGCGCATCAACGATACGCTGCGCGCGTCGCTGGCCTTGAGCGGGAAAATTCCGCGCGACCAATAATTAGGCTTGGAAGATAAAAACGGGCAGCCCCCGGCGCTCGCAGTCATCACCACAAGAAAGCTTTCCAACCATCGCACCGCATTTACCACGCGATACCCTGATATATCGCCATAGCTATTTATTGATCGAAAAAATTGTGAGAGAGTTCCTATAAGGCTACCATATGGAGTGTTTAATATGCATATTGGGCATATCACAATAATTCTAATCGCTTTAGGATTTAGTAGTAACGCTATTGCAAGTG
>NZ_LAJY01000703.1 GCF_000963705.1 Elstera litoralis
CGTGACGACCGATTATCCTTCGGTCCAGCGCGCGCTCGAACTGCAATGCGATGCGATCCTTGCGGCCAAGCACGGGGTGGACGGCGTCTATACTGCCGATCCAAAGAAGCATACGGACGCGAAACGCTACCGCAGCCTCTCCTATGATGACGTTATCAGCCAAGACCTGCGTGTCATGGACCAATCAGCAATGCTGCTGGCGCGCGACCATCATTTGCCCATCCACCTGTTCAACTTCGATAAGCCTGGCTGCATTAAGGCAATCTGCCTGGGCGAAGACGTGGGAACGTATGTGGGGCCGGGCGCGGCGCTCGAATTGGTGTGATTGTCAGGGGCGCTGCCCCCGACACCCCTGGCCAAGGGCTTGCCCCTTGGCAATCCCATTTCCTCTAAAGACTTTTTTGGTTCTGCGAATTATTTATTTTATGAATAATAGTAATCGCGTTCCCCAAGGGCCGAAGCCCTTGGGTGGGGTGTCGGGGCAAAGCCCTGACAGAACGCTCTAAGGCCGCCGCTGCTGTTCGATTTCGTAGCTCGTATCGGCGAGCGTCAGCAGCCCTTGGAACTTATCGTAAGGCTCCGAGATGGTGGCGAGCGTCTGTTTCAGCGTGGCGACGATCTGGCGGGCGGCGGATTTATCGCCGATTTCATTATAGGCGAGGGCGATGAGGCCGAGGGCGGCGACGCGCTCGGGCATCGGCATTTCGGCGGATTGGGTGGAGCGGTCGTAGGCGGCAACGGCCTCGCGGATATGAGTGCGGGCGGCGGTGCCGTCTTGGGCGGCCATCGCGGCGCGGGCGGCATAGGCGCGGGTAAGGGCGATATCGCCCGATTTCTTCAGGCTGGGGAGCGACCTGCGAGGGCGGCGAGCGTATCGGTGGCGGAGGGTTTATCGCTCAGCTTGCCCTGGGCTTGCGCGATCATGGAGAGGGCGGCGATTTGCTCGCGCCCGGCGGGGAGTGTTGAGGCATCGCGCAGGGCTTGCAGTAGCAAGGGGCGGGCACCTTCCGCGCCGCTGGCCTCACTCATGATAAGGCCGAGGAAGGCGAAATTGGCGGCGCGGGTAACGGGGTCGCTGACGCTTTGCATCGCTTTGAGCGACTCATTGGCGAGTTGCACCGCGCTCTGCGGGTCGCGCATATCAAGATAGGCTTGGCTGAGAATGGCAAACAGCGTCGCC
>NZ_LAJY01000704.1 GCF_000963705.1 Elstera litoralis
GTTCAGCTTGACTTGGGTTTCAAACAGCTTTTGCTGCGAGGCGAAACCTTTGCTGGCGAGTTCCTCATATCCCGTTAGGGCTTTGGCCAGCCAATCGACCTGTTTTTTACTGCTCTCGATACTATTTTCGAGCTCGCGGCGCTTCTGAGTTAGTTGCGCATTTATATCGGTACGATTCTGCCGTTGGAAATCGATCACCCGCTGCTGGCGGCTCCGAAGATTGTCCAAATCAGCTTGCGCCGCCTCCATCTGTTGAACGAGATCGGGCTGTTCAATTTGCGCCACCCGCTGGCCTTGCCGCACCAAGGATCCCCGTTCGACAAAAAAAAAGGCTGTCACCCGCCCCCCGGCGACCGATTCGATATCCTTCACCCCCTCGGCGGTAATGAGAATACCGCGCGCCTCGACCTTAAACGGCACCGGAATGAGAAAGCTGAACCCCACCGCAGCCGCCACAAGGGACAGCATCGTTGCCAGCAAAATCCACTGCGGCGCGCGGACGATGTGAACCCCAAGATCCAAACTATCGGGGCGACCGGCTTTTTCTAAGGCTGTCCGCCGGAACGGGCTCGCGGGGGTCGATGGAGATGTGTCGCTCATGCACGCGCCTTGTCAGCAAATCAGGACCGATGAACCGCCACCGGGAACAGCGGTAGCCCATCGACCCGAAAACCTTAGAACCAACTGCTAATTTCATCGGCGACTGTCGACAGTACACCCTTATCGGTCACAACTTCGGTTAGGCGCGCGTATTCCGTTTGAAGATTTGCCGTAATCTCGTCGAATGATTTCTGCATACTTTTCAGCTGATCCGCATTTCCGGATAACAACCGCTCCATGAGTTGCGACGCCTCAAGACTGGCCTCCATCAAGCCCCGCTCCAGCGGTGTTGCGTC
>NZ_LAJY01000705.1 GCF_000963705.1 Elstera litoralis
CGCCCCAACAACTTTCGACGTGCGATAGCCGGTGGTGAGGGATTGCAGGTCAATCTTCATCGGCGCGAAGGTTTGCGGAGCACCTTGAGCAAAAGCGGACCCGGTTAGAAGCGTCGCAACGAGAAGGCCCGTGGTTGCAATCGTTGATTTCTTCATAATGAAATTCCTTTATCTGTGACATCGGTGGTACAGCATTCCTACTGTCCTCACTCTATCAACGCGTCGAAGCTACTATAGTTCCCCGTGCTAGGCGGGATTGTTCGAATAGTCTTTGCGCTCCGTATCTGCCGTTGCCGCTGCGGTCATGGCCGCTGAGAGCGCTTCCAGCGCATCGATGGCCCCGATGAGGGGACCGTCGAGCGCCGTTCCAGCCGCACTCGGCAGGCGCGCCTTTAAGGTTTGCAGCGCGACCGACAGGGCGATCTCGGCGGGGGGCAGTTCCAGCGTTTCCTTGGCCTGAAGCACGTCACGCAACTGAGTGCTTTCGCCGCCCGTCATGCCTTCATCGGAGGCAATGGCGAGTTGCTTTGCGTCTTGCTCTAAGGTTTCGAGAACCTGGAGTTTTTCGGCTTTCGCCAAAGTCGGATCGACCACCACTTCGGTCGGATGGGCAAAATGGGCGTGCGGCCGGGCGAGTTTCGCATCCGCTTCCACGGATTGCAGCGTGTCGATGGCGTTCTTCGGAATCGTCAGAAGTTCGTTCATGGCGTTGCCGCTCCTTTTGGGTTGCTACCTTAAGGAACGCGCCAGCGCCGATTTGGTTTCATCAATCAAGAATCCAAGGACATCAACAGATCATCGATCCGCATTGTCGAGAAGTTCGAGAAACTGTCCGAAACCGCATAGGGTAGAATAATCA
>NZ_LAJY01000706.1 GCF_000963705.1 Elstera litoralis
CCGCCGCGCTGTGGTCGCTGGCCGATGTGGCTGATGAAGGCCGCGCGCGGCGACGAGGCCGAACCGCTGCTCCTCAGCCTGATCGACGCCCGCCCCAGCGATGAACCTCGCCTGGGAGCGCCTCGGCATCCTGCGGCGGGAGGCGCGGCGATAGCACGGGGGCGCTGGCAGCTTTCACCGAAGCCGCCGCCCGCCTGCCCGATCATCCGCGCACGCTGGGCAATCTCGCGGCGGGGTTAATCGAGGCCGGACGCGCCGAGGAGGCTCTTCCGATGCTCGACGGTATCCTGGTCGCCCATCCCCAGGATGCCGGGCTGATCCGCAACCGCGCCTTAGCGCTCGTGCGCACGGGGCAAGCAGCGGCAGCCCTTCCCCTTTACGAAGATTTATTGGCGCAAGACCCCGCCCCCGATCTCAGCCGCGACTATGCGCAAGCTTTGCTCAGTGCCGGGCGGGCGGGCGAGGCCGTGACAATCCTCACCGCCGTGACGGCGGCGGCGGCGGATGATCTGAAAAGCTGGTTCCTGCTCGGCGAAGCCGCACGGGCGGGCGGCGATACCGACGGGGCCGAACGGGCCTATCGGCAGTGCCTCGCGCTCGATCCCGCCGATGCGCTGGGGGCAAGCGCGGCCTTAGCCTTGCTTGCGGGCGGGGATGGTCCCCGCCAACTTCCAACCCCCTATCTAAAAAGCCTGTTCAATGATTACGCGGCTCGTTTCGATTTCGAACTAACGGGAAAACTCCAATATCGCGGACCGGCGGTGCTGCGCGCGCTGCTGGCCGACCACAGCGACCGCGATAGCCTGCGCGTCATCGATGTCGGCTGCGGCACGGGCCTGTCGGGCCTACCGTTCCGCGATCTGGCGGAAAGCTTGATCGGGATTGATCTGTCGCCCGCCATGCTGGCCCAAGCCAAGGCGCGCGATCTTTACGACCGTCTGATCGAAGGCGAGGCCGTCGCCGCCCTCGCCGATCTGCCCCCGGCCAGCGCCGATTTGATCGTGGCGGCGGATGTGCTGGTCTATCTCGCGATCTGAGCGATTTCCACCGAGAAGCCGCGCGGGTGCTCGCCCCCGGCGGCCTGCTGCTCGCCAGCGTTGAAGCCGCCGACGATCCTGAAACACCGTTCCACCTGCACGATGGCTTGCGCTATCGGCATGGGGCCGCCGGTTTGCAGCGTGGGCTAGACGCACTACCCTATCGGCTCCGCGCGCTCACGCCGGTCACGACGCGCCTCAATCGCGGGCAGCCCGTGGCCGGTCTCGCCTATCTTGCCGAACGCTTGGCCTAAAGGAGCCCCCCGATGAGCAATGGTGATTCCCTGCTGGTGCTGGACGGCAAAAGCCGCGACCTGGGTGAAGGGCTGTACGTGCGCCGTATTCTGCCCCAGGCCGTGCGCCGCTCGGTCGGGCCGTTCGTGTTCTACGATCACATCGGCCCGGTCGATTTCGCGCCGGGGCACGCGCTGGAAGTGCGTCCGCACCCTCATATCGGTCTCGAAACGATCACCTATTGCTTTGAAGGCGAGATTCTGCACCGCGATAGCCTGGGCGTCGTTCAGCCGATCCAGCCGGGCGCGGTGAATTGGATGACCGCCGGGCGCGGCATCGTTCATTCGGAGCGGGCGACCGAGGCGGTCCAAGCCGCCGGCCAGCGGCTGCACGCCGTGCAAGCCTGGGTGGCCCTGCCGCGCGCCGAAGAAGAATGCGAGCCCGCCTTTCACCATCACCCCGCCGACAGTTTGCCGGTGCAGCAGGCCGATGGGGTGACGCTGAAAACTGCTGGCGGGCAGCATCGGCGCGCTGAAATCCCCCGTGCCGACGAAAAACGCCGACCCTTTACGCCGATCTAACCTTCGAGGCCGGGGCCTGCTTCACCGCCGACGCCGCACTTGCCGAAGAACGCGCGCTCTATATCGCCGACGGCGCGATCTTCGTGAACGGCCAGCGCTTTTCGGTCGGCCAGATGCCGATTCTGACGCCGGGCCTGGACTATCAAATTTTGGCGGAAGAGCCGAGCCGGGTGATGCTGCTCGGCGGCGCGCCGCTCGATGCCCCGCGCACGATGTTCTGGAACTTCGTTTCCTCGCGCAAAGAGCGGATCGAGCAGGCCAAAGACGATTGGCAGCACGACCGCTTCCCGAAAGTGCCGGGCGACGACGCGCGGATTCCACTGCCGGATTAAGCTTCCGCCGGAAGAACCCAGCCGTCGAGAACCTGAAGCCCCACGGCGCTGCCCGGCTCCGGCGGCGGCGTGCGGCTCTCCACCTCCAGCAGCCGGTCGGCGAGCGTCGGCACGCGCACCGATACGCGCCAATGCCCGCCCTGATAGAGGGCATGCCCCGCTATCGCCGCCAAGCTCTCCGGCGTTCCGGCGGGCACTAGGGCGAGGTCATGGGCGCGCAGGCAGAGGGTAACGATGCCTGAGGCCTGTCCGGCGGTCGCCCGAACCCGCAGGTGCTGCCCGCCCAGATCGACCGGGAACCCCCGCCGTCCTTCGGCCCCAGCAGCACGGCGGGCACCAGCATGCCATCGCCGACGAACCGCGCGACATGGGCGGTCGCCGGGGTGCGGTAGAGGGTTTGCGGCGCGCCGCATTGTTCTAGCCGCCCCCGGTGCAGCAGCGCGATCCGGTCGGCGAGCGCCAGGGCTTCGCTTTGATCGTGGGTGACGTAGAGAAAGGTGGAGCCGAGCGCCCGGCGCATCGCGACGAACTCCTGCCGCACCGATTGGCGCAAGCCGGGATCGAGATTCGCCAAGGGCTCATCGAGCAACACCAGCCCCGGCGCTTTGGCGAGGCAGCGCGCCAGCGCCACCCGTTGCCGCTGCCGCCGGACAG
>NZ_LAJY01000707.1 GCF_000963705.1 Elstera litoralis
GGCGGGCCTGAACGTCGGTTACATCTCCTTCAATACCGAAAAAGCCCCGTTCGGCGATAAGCGCGTGCGCCAAGCGCTGAACCTGGCCGTCAATAAGAAGACCATCCTGGATGCGATTTATCCGGGTGGGATTGGCGAGATTGCCAAAAACCCGATCCCGCCGGTTATCGGCTGGGCCTATAACAACGACATTAAGGATTACGCCTACGATCCGGAAGCGGCCAAGAAGCTGCTGGCGGAAGCAGGCGTTCCGGCCGATACCGAAATCGACCTGTGGGCGATGCCGGTGGCGCGTCCCTATAATCCGGCGGCCAAGCGCATGGCCGAAATCGTTCAGGCGGACTGGGCGAAGGTTGGGATTAAGGCCAAGATCGTTTCTTACGATTGGGCGGAATATCTGAAGCGCGTCCGTGCCGGCGAGCATCAGACCGTCATGCTGGGGTGGACCGGCGATACTGGTGATCCCGATAACTTCCTCTACGAACTGCTCGGTTGCGGTGCGGCGAAGACCGGCGGCAACAATGCCCGTTGGTGTAATCCCGGCTTTGAAGAGCTGATCCAGAAGGCCCGCAAGACCTCGGATCGCGCCGAACGCGGCAAGCTCTACAAAGAAGCTCAGGTGATCTTCAAGGATGAAGCGCCTTGGCTGACGGTTGCCCACGCAGTGCAAACCGTGCCGATGGCGAAGAACGTTGAAGGCTTCAAGGTCGATCCGCTGGGTCACTTCAAGTTCTACGGCGTATCCATGAAGTAGCCTTAGGGGTTTTGTAACGGGAGGGCCGGACGCTTACGCGTTTCCGGCCCTCTCGATTTAAGGCTTGGCGGCTCGCATTTTAATATTTCCGCAAAGCCGTTCGAGGTCTTGCGCGAGACTGCCCCAGGGAACCATTCATCCATGCTGTCTTTTCTTTTTCGCCAGATCGCTCTGACGATTCCCACCTTCATTGGTGTCACGCTGCTGGCCTTCGTGAT
>NZ_LAJY01000708.1 GCF_000963705.1 Elstera litoralis
GCCGTGGAAATGGTGTTCGGTGTAACGGTGAAGGCTGTGAACACGATAACGGTCAAGGGCAAGCGCAAGCTGTTCAAAGGCCGTCCGGGTCAGCGGTCGGACTATAAGAAGGCGATGGTCAAGCTGGCTGACGGCCAGACCATCGACCTGACGACGGGGGTGTAAGCAGATGGCATTGAAAACTTTCAAGCCCATCACGCCATCGCTGCGTCAACTGGTTCTGGTTGATCGCTCGGAGCTGTGGAAGGGTAAGCCGGAAAAGACGCTGACCGAGGGTCTGAAGAAGACCGGCGGGCGCAACAATACCGGCCGTATCACCGCGTTCACGCGCGGCGGCGGGCACAAGCGCCGCTATCGTCTGGTCGACTTCAAGCGTCGCAAGTTCGATATGATCGGCACCGTTGAGCGGCTGGAATATGATCCGAATCGGTCGGCTTTCATTGCGCTCATCACCTATACCGATGGTGAAAAGGCGTACATTCTGGCCCCGCAACGCCTGAAGGCGGGCGATGTGGTCGTGTCGGGCGAAAAGACCGACGTGAAGCCGGGTAATGCCATGCCGCTGCGGAATATTCCGGTCGGCACGATCGTCCATAATGTTGAGATGAAGATCGGTCGCGGTGGGCAGCTCGCCCGCGCCGCCGGGTCCTACGCTCAGCTCGTGGGCCGCGATCAAGGGTATGCTCAGCTCCGTTTGGCCTCGGGCGAACTCCGCATGGTGCGCGGTGAGTGCATGGCATCGATTGGTGCCGTGTCGAACCCCGACCAGCAGAATGTGAATTATGGTAAGGCTGGGCGTAAGCGCTGGCTGGGCCGTCGTCCGTCTGTCCGTGGTGTCGCGATGAACCCGATCGACCATCCGCACGGCGGCGGTGAAGGCCGCACGTCAGGCGGTCGTCATCCGGTTACCCCCTGGGGTAAGCCGACCAAGGGCAAGAAGACCCGCAATAACAAGGCGACGGATCGGCTTATCGTCCGCCGTCGTCACGCGAAGTAACGAAGGAGAACCGCCGTGGCGCGTTCCGTTTGGAAAGGTCCGTTTGTTGACGGATACCTTCTAAAGAAGGCAGATAAGTCCCGGGCTTCGGGCCGGAATGAGGTGATCAAGATTTGGTCGCGTCGTTCGACGATTCTGCCGCAATTCGTGGGTCTGACCTTTGGCGTTTATAACGGCCAGAAATTCATTCCCGTTCTGGTGACGGACAATATGATCGGGCACAAGTTCGGCGAGTTCTCGCCGACGCGCACGTTCTACGGTCATGCCGCCGACAAGAAGGCAAAGAGGAAGTAAGGCTATGAGCAAGAAACCTTTGCCCCGGCAGCTAGCCGATGTCGAAGCGCTGTCCGTTGTTCGCAACATGCGCGTTAGCG